>CAZLGP010000176.1:0-22661 GCA_964558905.1 uncultured Thermoanaerobaculia bacterium
CGCGAGCCGGCGCTCCGCACCGGGCAGAGCTGTTGCACAATGCGCCGCGCATGATCACGCGTGTCGGTATTGCCCTCGCTCTGCTCCTCTCGTCTGCCGTATTCGCGCAGGGGGTCGACCCGCTGCGGACCGTCTCCGGAACGACGCCCCAGCCGGGTGCGTCCCCATGGGTACGCAGCGGCTCGGGAGCGTTCACGTTCTTCCACGGCTTCGATGCGCACGTCATCTACCTCAGCCAGACCGGCCCCGAGGAGCAGGAGAACGACGTCCTTTCGACCAACTGGTTCGCGGCGGGAGCGAAACTCGATCTCGGCGAGCGCGCCTTCGTCCTCGCCCGCGGCCGCGTCTCCCTCGAGCCGTACACGATCGACGACAGCTATCCCCAGTTCTTCCAGTACGTGCCTGAGGACGGCCTGATCGACCGCATGCGCCCGCACGATCTCTTTGGCGAAGTGGCCCTGCAGGTGGGCTTCCGTCCGACCAACGCGTCGCTGCTCAGCGTCTACGGCGCTCTGGTCGGCCAGCCCGCCCTCGGCGCCGCGCCGGCGCAACTGCGGCCGTCCGGCGTCGACTTTGCCGAGGCCCCGTTCGGGTATGACATTCACGAGACGACGCACGACTCGACGAGCGTGATCACCGCCGGCTTCGCGACGCGGTTCTTCACCATCGAAGCGAGCGCGTTCCACGACGGCGCGACCACGGGCGACCACACCGAGCTCGACACGGGCGACATCGACTCGCAGTCCGCCCGCCTGACCCTGACACCGACCCCGAGCCTGGCCATCCAGGTCTCGCGGGGAGAGCTCGGAGAAGATCTCGCACAGCGCGACGTCACCAGCGTGTCGCTGACCTACGGCGGCACGTTCGCGGCGCTGACCGCGCTCTGGACATCACGCGAGCACGCGAACGGGGCCTTCGCGAACGAGACTGCCTGGGGGCTCGAGCTCGCGCTGCGCGCGTCGCGCAACACCTTCATGGCCCGCGTCGAGCACGTGGACCGCCCCGCGGGATTCCCGCTCGCCATCGATCGAACGGCGGTCGAGGAAGCGACGCACTACACGGCCGGGTACATCTTCGACTTCATCCGGAACGGCCGCTACAAGCTCGGCGCCGGCGTGAACATGGACTACCGGACGAAGACGCACGACCTCGAGGACATCTACGGCCACAAGCCGCAGGGCATCTTCGCGTTCGTGCGATTCAGAACCTGATCCGGAGAGTTGAGCACGGCTAGAATTGTTGGATTGACTGTCAATCTGCTGAGAGCTACGATTTTTGTAGATGGACAAATGCAAATTCGCGTGTATGGCCTTCCTTCTCCTCTGCTTGATCCTCGCGCCGGGTCCTGTCGCAGATGCGCAATTCCACGAATGCCCCGAACCCGGACCGTGCTGCTTTCAATACTGTGGAGGCGGTTCTGGATCGGGGGTTCAGTACTTCATCTATTCCATCGACGAGAACGGTTACTACACGATCGAATGTCCGCAAGGATGACGTCCCGGATCGTTGGTAGCCTCATCCTCCTCACACTGAGTCTCGGTGTCGCGGCAGAGGGGCGCACCGCCGCCTCGAGTGCCGCCGTTTCCAATGTGGCCGACGGGCTTCGAGAGCTCGCTCGGGAAGGGCAGTGGAAAGAGCTTGCGCGCAAAGCCAAAACGGTCGGTGACCGGCTCATTCGAGACGCAGTTCGCGACCCCAAGCCTTTCGCGGAAACGGCCACCTATCGCGCCTTGGCTCACCTGCAGATGGGCGAATCGCGCGATGCCCTTTGGCACTGGCAGGCTGCCCTGAATTTCGCCCCTGACGTCGCGATACGGGAGATCGAACACTTCCCGGAAGCCGCAGCCGTGCTGTCCAAGAGTGCCTTGCCATCACCGATACAGCCCAAACGCGATCCGAGCATCCGGCCGGCCCGACCGACGTACACGGTGCAGCCCGCGAGCCTCGAAAGGACCAGAACGGGACGCAAGCCGATCGCTTTCGGCGTTCAACTCGTGGTCGGAATCGATGGGGTTCCCTACGACCCTCGCGTCATCGGCGACGTCGCCAATGAATGGGATCGTGTCTACGATGCTCTCGACTCCTTGCGGCAGTGGCGGTTCTCGCCCGCGTCTACGTCCGCCGGGCCGGTTGAATTTCCGACGGTCGTGAACCTGAAACTCGGGTTCGGCCGCACTCCAGGGCAGAAGGGTCGCCCACTTTGATGCGTTAGGCACCGCGAAGGGTCAATGGAGCCCTCTCGACGCACGACCCGACTGGCTCGCGGCTTCGTCGTTCGGTTTGCGAGAGGGCTCCGTTGACCCTTCGCTTCGCTCAGGGTGGACTTCCCCTACTCGTACCGCAGGGCCTCCACAGGATCCAGCCGGGCCGCCTTGTAGGCCGGGTAGATCCCGAAGAACAGCCCGATCGAGATCGACACGAGCAGCCCCACGATGATCGACCAGAGCGGTGTCGACGTCGGAAGCATGTCCATCGCCCGCACGATCGCCGCGATGCCGAGACCGAGCCCGACACCGATGGCTCCGCCGATCCCCGCCAGGGTCATGGCCTCGGTGAGAAACTGCTGCACGATGTCGCGCCGCACGGCGCCGATGGCCTTGCGAATGCCGATCTCGCGCGTCCGCTCCGTCACCGACACCAGCATGATGTTCATCACCCCCACGCCGCCGACGAGCAGGGCGATGCTGGAGATGAAGATCATCGCCAGCGTGATTCCGCCCGTGATCGCACGGAAGTTCCCGATCAGCTTGTCCGGCGTCATGATCCCGAAATCGTTCGGCTTGTTGAACGGAACCTTGCGCCGCGTGCGCAGCACCGCCGTCCCCTCCTCGAGGATCTGGTCCACCCACTCCGGCTTCTTCGGCACCGTGGCGATGTTCACCCCGCGCTCGCGCTTGATCCAGGGGAAGTGACTGTCGAAGGTGGTCAGAGGGAGATAGACGTGCGAGTCGGTCGACTCGAACATCGTCGATCCCTGCTTCTCCAGAATCCCGACGACCTCGTACTTGCGTCCGGAGAAGGACACGATCTTGCCGATGGGGTCGCGGTACGGAAACAGGCTCGTGGCCACGCCATGACCCAGCACCATCACCGGCGCCGAGCGCCGTACGTCGGCCTCGCTGATGAACCGCCCTTCGCCGACGAAGTGATTGTTCGCGATCGGATAGTCCTCGGTCACTCCGATGGCCGTGTCGGGGGTCCCGACTTTCCCCTCGTAGACGAGCTCCGGCGCGCCGCCGTCGCCACCCGACCACCAGTAGCGCTCCGGCGACACGGCCAGCATCGACGGACTGAGCTCCTTCATCGCGAGCGCGTCCTCGTAGGTGAGATTCTTCCGCGTCCGCTGGTCCTCGTCGCGATTGCCACCGGGGCCGAACTGAGGATCGTATTTCTGGAATTGGACGAGCGTCGCGCCGAAGGACTCGAAGTTCTTCACGACGTTGTTGTTGAATCCCTCGATCAGCGAGACCATCGCGATGACGGTGGTCACCCCGATGACGATGCCGAGGATCGTCAGAGCGCTGCGCAGTTTGTGCGCGGCGAGTGCGGTAGCGGCGAAACGGATGTTCTCGGTCATGAAATCGTTGCTCGTTCCCCGTTGCCCGTGACCCGTGAAGATGCGCTCCGTCGAATCAGCCCGGGCAACGGGCAACGGGCAACGGACAACGCATCATTCATAACGCAACGCCTCCACCGGCGGCAGCTTGGCCGCGCGCATCGCGGGCATGAAGCCGGCCGTGATCCCGGTGAGTGCGGCGATCGAAAGGCCGGCGACAATCAGTTCCGGCCGCACGAGCGTCGGCATCGGGGTGAGGGTGGAGATCAATTTCGCGATCGCCACTCCGACGAGCACTCCCACCACCCCGCCGCCGAGCGCAAGCAACGTCGCCTCGGTGAGGAACTGGCGGCGAATGTCGGCGCGCGTCGCGCCCATCGCCCGGCGCACCCCGATCTCGCGCGTCCGCTCGACCACGGACACCAGCATGATGTTCGTGATCACGATCCCGCCGACGACCAGCGAGATCCCGGAGATCAGGATCATCAGCGAGAACAGGCCCGCCGAGATGCTCTTCCAGACCATCTGCAGGGCCTCGGCGGTCACGTACGAGAACGGATCGTCGTCACGGAATCCCGTGTGCCGCCTTCCCCGCAGCAGCACCCGGACGTCGTCCATCGAGCGCTCCATGCCCGGCACACCGCCCCGCGCGCGGATGAACAGACTCAAGCCCCGACGCGCGCCGAACTCCTTGCCCCATGTGGAGAGTGGCATGTAGACGATCTTGTCCTGACTCTGGCCGAGGACCGAGCCCTGCTTCGCGAGGAGGCCGATCACGCGCACGCGCAGGTTCCCCACCCGGATGTCGCGCCCGATCGGATCGAGCTTGCCGAACAACTCGTCCCCCACGTCCGAGCCGATCACCGCCACGAGCGATGAATGGCGCTCCTCGGTCTCGGTGAAGAAACGGCCTGCCTCGAAGTCGAGGTTGTTGATCTCGGCCATGTTCGCGGTCCCACCTCGGACCTGCACGTCGGTGAACCGCTTCGCGCCGTACTTTACCGCCACCCGCGTCTCCTGCCCCGCGCCGACGGCCTCGCATGTCCGGCAGCGGTCCCGCACGAGCTCGAAATCGCGCGAGTCGATCTTCTTGCGCTTCACCGCCTCCAGGAATTGTTCGCGGCTGGTGATGATCCCGAACTGGGTGACGACGTAGACGTCGGGATTGAGCGAGAAGACTTTCTCGGAGATGTAGTTGTTCAGCCCGGAGATGATGGCGACCACCGTGATGACGGTCATGACCCCGATGATCACGCCGAGGAGGGTGAGGAAGCTGCGCAGCTTGTGCGCGCGGAGCGCGTTGGACGCGATGCGAAAGGTCTCCACGGCTAGGCCTTTTCCTTCTCTTCGTCCTTCCCCTTTTCCTCTTTCTGCTCGCGGACCTTCGCGTCTTCCTTCAGCTCCCGCAGCGCGCGGAACGGCCCGGTCACGATCTCCTGTCCCTCGGACAAGCCCTTCATGATCTCGATATTCGAGTCACCGGCCAGGCCGGTCGTGACCGGTGCGAACTTCGCCTTGCCTTCCTGGTGGAGGTACACGCCTTCTTCTTCCTGCGCGATCTTGCCTGGCGCGGCGTCGGGCTTTTCGCGCACCACCAGCGCCTGGATCGGGATCGCCAGCGCCTTCGGCCTCGCCCCCGTGACGATGTCCGCGGACGCGGAGAAGCCGGGACGCACACCGGCCGGCGGCTGGTCGAGCTGGATCTTCACCTCGAAGTTGATCGCCTCGGTGCCGGCGCTCAGGCCCGCGCCGGTCATCGGGCTCGAGCCCACCTCGGTCACGACGCCCGAGAAGGTCTTGTTCGGATACGCATCGATCGTGACCGTGGCGGGTTGCCCTACCTTCACGTTCGGAATGTCGGTCTCGTCGACCTCCATCACCGCCTCGACGACGCTCATGTCGGCGATGGTCAGCAGCTTCGTCCCGGGATTGTTCATCGTGCCGATGACAGCCACTTCCCCTTCCTCGACCGGGAGCGCGGTGATGATGCCCCCCATCGGAGCGGTCATGGTGGTCTTCGAGAGAGTGTCGCGCGCGGCGGCGAGGTTCGCTCGCGACTGCTGGATGCGCTGGTCGATCGCGGAGACGGTCGCGCGCGCGGAGTCGAGGGTGGCCCGAGCGCGGTCGAGGTCCGCCTGGGGAGTGATCTTTTCGTTGAAGTTGCTCTGCGCGCGGTTGAAGTTGAGCTGCGCCTCGGCCAGAGTGGCGCGCGCCGCATCGCGGTCCGAAAAGAGAGCCCGCATCGAGGCCTCGGCACCCTGGGCAGACGCAGCGAGTTGCTTCTGATCGATCTGCAGGAGGAAATCCCCCCTCTTGACGACGTCGCCCTCACGCACCGCGAGGTTGACGATCTGACCCATGACGTTCGCCGAGAGGTCGACCTTCCGCTGCGCGTCGATGCGCCCGTTCGCCGAGACCTTGCTGGTGAGGTCCACACGCTCGACTTTTCCGAACGTGACCGCCATCCCTTCCTTCCCCTTCGACCGGATGGACGCCACGGTGATGCCGGCGATCGCTAGAACCACGACGACAATGATGATGATCTTCGTTCTGCGCTTCATTCTGCGGAGGATATACGCGAAGAAGCGCGAAGGGTTCTAGAGCATGCTTTTGACGGCGAACCACTTCTCCCGCGCCTTCCAGAAGCGGCTCTGCTTCATCGCCGCGATCTCGGCTTCGAGCTCCGTCCGCCGGTGCGCGGCGACGCCGAGGTCGTGGCGGACGGAGGCGAGCTCCTGCGCCTGCACGGCCAGGGTGTGTTCGAGGGCGCGGCCCCTCTCACGCGCGGTATGGCCCGCCAGCGAGTCGAGCGTGCCCAGAAAGAGGATCCGCTCTTCCCCCTCGGGCGTGTACGCCGAGACGGTGACGACCTCGTACCGGAAGGAGCGGACCGCGGCGTGCGGGATGGTCATCTCCCATCCCGACTCGAGCGCCGTCTCGACGCCCACCCATGAGGCGACATCGGGTCGCGGCGCAAAGTCGCGGGTCACGGCGACGACTGAATCGCCGAGGCGTATGTCGACACGGTCTGCTTTCCCGGTCACGGCCGTCGCCCAGCCGTGCAGACGCACCCCGGTATCGCTCACCTCGAGCCGATCGACGAAACCCTTCGGGATCCGTCGCGCCTCGGCGCCCGCCAGCGGAGAGGGCGAAACGACATAGACGTCCTGCCACTCCGCGAGCGCCCGCGGCATGCGGATGCAGGCAAATTTGGGATCGATCGCCGCAACCTGCTCCCGGACGTAGCCTTCGGTGACCCAGGTCGAGCCGTAGTCGTTCACGTCCAGCACGCGACTCTCGCTGCGGGACTCGAAGCGGATGCCACCCTCGAACGTCTGCGGTGAGAGCAACTCGTCATGGACCGTGAAGACGAGCAGCCCCGCGGGCGTGAGGAGCTCCGCGAGCCGTCGCAGCCAGGCCATGAACGTCGCCTCCGGCAGATGCGTGAAAAGCGACGCCACGAAAATCAGGTCGTACGTCTCCGGCGCGGCGAAGAGCTTTGGGGCGGTCGTCGAGAGAATCGTCCGCACGCCGAACTGCTCGGCCTGAAACTCCATCCCTCCCTCCAGGATGTCGGAGACCGTGACTTCATCGGCGAGATGCTCGTGGACCAGGAGCCTCGTGAGCCGCCCGTAGCCGCTCGCGAAGTCGAGCATCTTGCCGATCTGCCCACGCCAGGCCGCGATGTGCCGGACGAGCTGAAACTGTTCCAGCGCGTTCTGGAAGTAGCTCGTCAATGCGCGATCGCGGTCGTAGTCGAAGAGCTGGACCGCGAAGTCGAGCATGTCGTCCCGCTCGTCGACCGCGCGGTTCAGCTCCTCCCATCGCGGCACGCGCGTGCGGAGGAGGGCGTCGACCATGGGATGGTGTTCGTCGGGCTGGAAGGCGAGCGGCACGGGCGCGGAAGGTAGCACAAGGGAGTGCTGAGCTGGGTGCTGGGTGCTGGGTGCTGCGTGCTGCGTGCTGGGTGCTGGGTCTGGGTGCCGGGTGGGCGGGACTCAGCACTCAGCACTCAGCACTCAGCACTACAATCCCCTCATGCGCTTCACGCTCGTACTCACCCTGCTCCTGGCCACGACGATCGGCGCGCAGGATGCGCGCGTCGACAGAATCCTCCGCGAGGTCCCGCTGATCGACGGACACAACGACCTGCCATGGCAATACCGCGAGAGGGCGAAGAACCACCTCGCACAGATCGACCTCCGTCAGGACCAGTCGAAGCTCGAGAGGCCGCTGCACACGGACATCGCGCGTCTCGAGGCCGGCGGCGTGGGCGGGCAGTTCTGGTCGGTCTACGTTCCGGCATCGATGAAGGGTGCGGATGCCGTACAGGCAACCCTCGAGCAGATCGACGTCGTTCATCGCCTCGCCGTCGCCTATCCCGATACCTTCGCCGTCGCTCTCACGGCCGACGATGTCGCGCGCATCCACAAGAGCGGGCGCATCGCGTCGATGATCGGCGTCGAGGGAGGGCACTCGATCAACAACTCCCTGGCAACGCTGCGCATGCTCTACCGCGGCGGCGCGCGCTACATGACCCTCACCCATTCGGACAACGTCGACTGGGCCGACTCCGCGACGGCGGACCCGAAGCTCGACGGCCTCTCCGACTTTGGCAAGGCCGTCGTCGCCGAGATGAACCGTCTGGGCATGCTCGTCGATCTCTCTCACGTCTCCCCGGCCACCATGCACGACACCCTCGACGTCGCAGCCGCGCCGGTGATCTTCTCGCACTCGTCCGCGCGCGCCGTCACCGGACATCCCCGCAACGTGCCGGACGACGTCCTGCGGCGCCTGAAAACGAACGGCGGCGTCGTGATGGTCACATTCGTCCCGTCGTTCGTGAACGAGAAGCTGCGTGTCTGGTACGCCGATCGCGACGCCCAGCAGGCGCGTCTGAAGTCGCTGCACGACGGCGAGCCTCAGAACGTGAAGGCGGGAGTCGAGGCCTGGCAGAAAGCCAACCCCCGCCCGAGCGCGACGCTGGCCGACGTCGCCGACCACGTCGAGCACGTGATGAAGATCGCCGGCGAGGACCACGTCGGCATCGGCGGGGACTTCGACGGCATCAGTTCCACCCCCGTGGGCCTGGAGAGCGTCGCCGACTACCCGAAACTCTTCGCCGAGCTGCTGCGCCGCGGCCACTCCGAAGAGCAACTGAAGAAGCTCGCCGGCCTCAACGCCCTGCGCGTCATGCGCGCCGCCGAAGCCACCGCCGCGCGTCTACAGAAGGAGCGCCCGGCGTCGGACGTCCGGATCGAGGAGCTGGATCGGGAGTAAGAGTGCTGAGTGCTGGGTGCTGAGTGCTGAGTCACACCCACCCGGCAGTCAAAACCCAGCATCACCCAGCACTCAGGACTCAGGACTCAGGACTCAGCACCCGGCACTCAGCACCCAGCACCCAGAACCCAGCACTCTCGAATTGTTGGCACACACTTGGCCTACTGCTGAGTCGATGAGTACCGACGGGCGCTTCAAGCTCGAACGCCGCGGCGAGGTTCCGGAGCTCAATCCAGACAAGACCGACTTCTATCGGGCGACCCTGGAGCTCTTCAACGCCAAGGGGCTGCCGTTCCTGGTGGGCGGCACACATGCCTACTACCGCTACACCGGCATCCCCCGGGAAACCAAGGACTTTGACGTCTTCATCCGTGGGCGCGACTACCCCCGCTTCGAAGACGAGCTTGTGCGCGCGGGTTACCGTATCGAGCTCAAGTTCGCGCACTGGCTCGGAAAGATCTACAAAGACGACGCGTTCATTGACCTCATCTTCTCCGGCGGCAACGGCGAGGCCGCGGTCGACGACGAATGGTTCGAACACTCCGTGGAGGGAAAGATCTTCGGCGTGCCGGTCTGTCTCGCGGCGCCGGAGGAGATGATCTGGTCCAAATCGTACGTCATGGAGCGCGAGCGCTACGACGGCGGCGACGTGATGCATCTCCTTCTGCGCACCGGCCGGCGCCTCGACTGGAACCGCCTCCTGCGCCGCTTCGGCGATCACTGGCGGCTGCTCCTGATGCAGATCGTGAAGTTCGGGTTCGTCTATCCGGGCGAGCGCTTCCGCATCCCCCGTCACGTGACCGAGGAGCTTCTCGCCCGGTTCAATGCGGAGCTCAACGAGCGCTCCCATCCGAAGAAGGTGACGTTCGGAACGCTGACGTCCCGCGCGCAATACCTCGTGGACGTTCGCGAATGGGGATTCGAGGACGCGCGCCTCGCGCCGCATGGAACGCTCACCGAGGACCAGGTGCGAGAGTGGACGGAGGCGATCAAGGAGTAGAAGTGCTGAGTGCTGAGTGCTGAGTGCTGGGGGGACCGGTATGGACTCCGCACTTCAGCACTCCGCACTCAGCACTCAGCACTCAGCACTCTAAACCCACCGCTTCTCCCCATTCTCCAGCCTCCGGATCGCCTCCTCCAATCGACGCCGCTTCGTCTCCTCCTTTTTCACCTCGGTGATGAAGCGGAGGTAATCGCGGCGGTAGCCCGGCGCGAGAGTCTCGAAGAACGCCTTCGCCTTCGGATGCCGGTCCAGGGCGTCCCGGACGAAGTCGGGCAGGGGAGCACCGATCTGCAGCCGCTGTCGCGGCGGATCGACGTCGGGCGGCCGCTTCGCGCGGCCGGCATCCGTCATCAGCCCTGCAGCTTCCATCCGCGCGAAGCGCCCGAGGTTGATCTGCGACCAGTTCTTCACGTTCTTCCGTGGCGTGAAGCGCTGGCGGTAATGATCGTCATCGATCTTCTGCGCGGTCGTATCGATCCAACCGAAGCAGAGCGCCTCCTCCACCGCGTCGGCGTACGTGAAGCGCCGCTTGTCGCTGTGCGCCTTCACGAAGATGATCCAGATCTCCGCGGCGCTTCCGTGGTTCTTTTCCAGCCACGCCCGCCACTGCGCGCGGGACGCGAATCTTTTCTGCATGCGCGTGACTCCTCCGTATCCGGAGCGAAGGTCGAGCGGCAAAACTAGTGTCGTGTCACGAAGCACCCTGGCTGTTGCCGGAAAGAAAGCCCATCCTCACCGACAGCTTTGAGTTTTCGCGCGGAGCTCAGTCTATCCCGCGCGTAGACGCGAGATCGTCGGTCATGTCCGCCACGGCGACGCCTCAGGCGCAATCGGTGCGGTGCCACCGGGGAGATTCCGCATCTTCGCGCGGGATCAGCTACGGAACCGGCACCACGGCCGTCCTGGCCTTCCTCATCACGCTGTTCCGCCGGCCATATCCGAAGTAGATGACGAAGCCGATCGCCAGCCACGCCAGCAGCCGCCACCAGTTGTCCACGGGCAGCGAGAACATCAGCATCAGGCAGGTCAGGATGCCCATGATCGGGACGAACGGGACCCACGGGCAGCGGAACGGCCGCTCGGCATTCGGGTACTTCCGGCGCATGATCAGGACCGCGGCACAGACGATCACGAACGCCAGCAGCGTCCCGATGTTGGTCAGATGCAGCAGGGCGTCGATCGGCAGCAGGCCGCTGAGGATGATCACGAACGCGCCGACGAGCATGGTCGACTTCCACGGCGTTCGGAACTTCGGGTGCACGTCCGCGAAGAACGACTTCGGAACCAGACCGTCCCGGGCCATGGCCATGAAAACGCGCGGGCCGGAGAGCATCATGACCAGCAGCACGGACGTGATCCCGGCCACCCCGGCGAGGGCGATGATCCCTTCGGCCCAGCCGATCCCCTGTTGCTGAAACGCGCGACTGACCGGTGCGTTGATGTCGATCTGGTCGTACCTGACCATTCCCGTGAGCACGGCCACGACGGCGATGTAGAGAACGGTGCAGACGATGAGCGAGGCCACGATGCCGATCGGCACGTCCCTCTGAGGATTCTTCGCCTCCTCGGTGTGCGTCGAGACCGAGTCGAACCCGATGTACGCGAAGAAGATGATGGCCGCGCCCGCGAGCATCCCCAGCGGGGATCCTCCCGGATCGGCCTGACCGGCCACGTGTTTGCCGAAGAAGCTCACACCCGTCCAGCCGTACGGCGCGAACGGTTTCCAGTTATCCGGATCGAGGTAGAAGACCCCGACGCCGATGACGAACAGGACCGCGGCGAGTTTGATGGCGACCATCGCCGTGTTGAACGACGCGCTCTCCTGGATGCCCTTCACCAGGATGACCGACACGATCATGACGATGATGATCGCGGGCAGATTGATGTAGGACCCCGTGGAGACGAACTCGCCCGCCGCGACGTCATAGCGCCATGGCGACTCGCGCAGGATGGCGGGGAGCTCGATTCCGACCTTGGAGAGTACGTTCTGGAAATACCCTGACCAGCCGGTGGCGACGGTCGCGCTTCCGACCGCGTACTCGAGCACGAGGTCCCACCCGATGATCCACGCGAAGAGCTCGCCGAGGGTGGCATACGCATAGGTATACGCCGAGCCGGCGACCGGAACCATCGACGCAAACTCCGCGTAGCAGAGCGCGGCGAAGACGCAGGTGATGCCGGCGATGACGTAAGAGATCATCAGCGCGGGTCCGGCGACGTTGTGCGCCGCCGCGCCGGTGGCGACGAAGATGCCCGCGCCGATGACGGCGCCAATGCCAAGGGACGTGAGCTGCACCGGCCCGAGAATCCGCCGGAGCCGGTTCTCCCCCTTCATCTCCTCCAACAGCAGCTCGAGTGGCTTCCGCGTGAACAATCCGCTCATGACCCGGAACGTTGACGCGGACTCGCACGGCATGCGTGTGCCGGCAGACACGCGTGCGTGTGTCTCAGTGGTCAGGCCTGATCCGTCCCATTCGTCCTATCATGCCGCCCGTTTGTTCCGCCGGACCGCCATCGACGCCGCCATTGCGCTGGTCCTCTTCGGCTGCATCCCCGTCGTCGTCCGCACGGTCTCCGCGAATGCCTTCACGATCGGGATCTTCCGCCTGGCCGTGGCGACGCTTGGCCTCGGCGCGGTGATGGCAATCCGCCGTCAGTTGCGACCCGTTCCCGCGCCCGACGTCGCGCGGCTCGCCGTCATCGGCTTCCTCTTCTTCGCTCACTGGCTGACGTTTTTCCTCGCCGTCAAGGCATCGTCCGCATCGATCGGCGCAATCGGTCTGTCGACGTACGGCGCACACCTGCTCATCCTCGGTACCCTCTTCGGCGGCGCCCGCGTGCGGGTGACGGACATCGTTGCCGTGATCATTGCCGCCGTTGGGGCCGTGCTGGTCGTCCCTTCGTTCGACCTCCGCAACGACGTTGCACTGGGAATGCTCCTGTCGTCCGTGAGCGCACTGCTATATGCGACCCTGCCGCTGTTGCATCAACGCTGGTCCCACATCGACGACAGCACGCGCGCGCTCGGCCAGTTCGCTTTCGCACTGGCGTTCTTCCTGCTGTTCCTCGGCAAGGCGGATTGGACACTCACGGGGCGCGACTGGGGCGGGCTGTTGTTTCTCGCAATTGGTGTGACCCTCATCGGCCACAGCCTCTGGGTGCGCGTGACGACGAGGCTTTCGGCGTCGGTGACGAGCATCATCTATTACGCGAACATCCCCATCGCCATCGCCCTCGGCGCACTTCTTCTCGGCGAGCGACTCAGCTTCCGGAGCGCCGCCGGCGCGGCCCTGATCATCGGGGCGGGCGTGCTCGGCCTCGCCAGTCGCAGTCAGACGGACTGACGGCGCCGCTTCTTATGCGGTGATGCCGCACACCCCGGATGTCCATCCGCGCATAATATCCAGCCATGCCGCTTCACATCGGGATCGTCGCCTGCTCCGCCGAAGGCGCGGCTCTTTGCTATCGCACCATCTGCATCGAAGGCGCGCAGTTCCTTGGGCCGCACGATCATCCCGAGGTGTCGATGCACACGCATTCGCTGCGCGAATCCATGAAGTGCATCGACCGCGACGACTGGGAGGGTGTCGCCGAGTTGATGCTCTCCTCGGCGAACAAGCTCGCGAAGACCGGCGCCGATTTCCTGATCTGTCCCGACAACACGATCCATCAGGCGCTCCCGCATGTCCTTCCCCGCTCGCCTCTCCCCTGGTTGCACATCGCCGAGGTCGTCATGGCGGAGGCGTCCAGACGCGGCTTCCGCCGGCTGGGACTCACGGGAACGCGTTGGCTCGTCGCGAGCGACGTCTATCCCGCGGAATGCGTGCGCCCGACGCCGGCCGAGCGCGAAGAGATCAACCGCATCATCTTCGACGAGCTCGTGTACAGCGTCTTCAAGCCCGAGTCCATCGCCTTCTTTCACCAGGTCATCGAGCGTATGAAAAACGACGGCTGCGAAGCCGTCATCCTCGGATGCACGGAAATTCCGCTGATCCTGAACGACGCGAATTCGCCGCTGCCGACGCTCGACTCCACGCGCCTGCTCGCGCGCGCGGCGCTGCAGCGGGCTCTACGTCCCGTGGACTGATTCGCGTGCGCTGTTGCCGTCCGACGTGGCGTTTCCGCCAGAGTCCCGTCCCTCAGGTGTAGAGCCTCCCATACGCCGAGGGATACTCGGACCGGAGGCTGAAATGCATCGTGATCAGGTCATCTCGATTCTCGATCCCCTCGCCGCCGGACAGTCGACGCTCGTCGACGAGGCTCCCACCATCGCAGCGATGTCGCGCGATCGCGGGGCGCGAGTGGCGTGATGAGCGAATCCAACTTTACACTTTCATTCACACATCGGACTGTGTAGCATCATCTCATGCCGACGAACCTAGCCATCGACGACCGGCTTCTCGAGGAAGCGCAGAAGATCGGCGGTCACCGCACGAAGAAAGCGACGGTGACCGAAGCGCTGGAGGAGTACATCCAACGCCGCAAGCAGTCACGGATCGTGAGCCTGTTCGGGACGGTCGATTTCGATCCGACGTACGACTACAAGAAACAGCGCCGGAAAGCATGAAGGTGCTGGTCGACACGTCCATCTGGTTGCTGAGTCTGCGCCGTCGATCGCCATCCGGCACCCACTCGGCGGCGACAGCCGAGCTTGCCTCGCTCGTTCAGGACGGCCGCATCGCGATGATCGGCGCGATCCGCCAGGAACTGCTCTCCGGGATCAGAGAGAGCGCGCAGTTCGATCGTCTGCGCGAGCACCTGCGCGCCTTCCCCGATCTCGAGATCACGTCGGACGACTACGAGGAAGCCGCCTCCTTCTTCAATCGGTGCCGTGCGAAGGGCGTTCACGGCTCGAACACCGACTACCTGATCTGCGCCGTCGCCGTTCGGAACGAGCTCGCGATCTTCACGAGCGACGAGGACTTCACCAGCTTCGCGAAGATCCTGCCGATCGCACTGCACGGCTGATCAGACGGCCGCGCGGGTCTCGAGGCTAAGAAATGCGGGCTAGGAGCGCAGCTGCTCGAGAATCGACACCGTGGCCATGCGCCGCATCAGCTCCCGCATCGCTTCGTCCGCGTTGTCGTACGTCTCCTTCAACACGGCGATGTCCTCTTCCGCCGTTCCGTCGATGATGGTGATCCCTTCATCGGGCTGGTTTGGGTCCGACGTGATTCGCTGTTCCCAACCGTGCGCGGTGAGCCGCAGAACAAGAAAGCGAAGAGCGACGGCGGACTGCCTTGCGGCCCGTCGGGCCGGTGCGCGGCGCTCGACGCCCTCGAGGTTCGACTCCCACTCGATGACCTGTTCCTGAGCTTCATGAACGAGAAGGTCGAGCAGCAGGTCGTGCACCGGCTTTTCGACGTCCAGGAACGACACGCCGCTCTGGTAGACGACGCCCGTCTTCGCAGGCAGGAGCACGGAGTGCCTCACGACCGCTCCCGTCGTCAGCGGACCGCACGTGAACGTGGCCTTGCAGCCGACGTCGAGACGGGAGGCGTGCTCGAACTTCGCGCCTCCCAGGCCCATCTCCAGGACCAGGACTTCGTCTTCGTCGAAGCGTCCGCGGCGAGGCGTGCGAAGAATGACGCGGGGGGTCTGTCGTAGCATCGACGGCGAAGCATACCGCCTGGGACCGCGACCGGTACAGCGCTTCCGACGGAGGGCTGGCCTTCCCGCCCTCCGCCTGCATGCCAGAAATTGCTCCCCCGCGCCTGACCTTTCTGCCGCGCAGTAGCCCGGGAGTCTGCGCGGCAGAAATAAACCTCGGGCGACTGGTGTGCCCGAGGCTTGGCCAACCCAGCGCTGCCGGCCGTGCCGGCCGTGCAGCTACTGCTTCGTCATCCGCTTGCGCGACGGCTCCGGCGCCGGTGCCGCCGAGGTCATGGGGACCGGGAATCCGCGCTTGCGCATCAGCGCGTCGATCTTCGGATCGCGCCCGCGAAACGCGCGGTAACCCTCGGCCGGGTCCACCGTGTTGCCGACCGAAAAGACGTTGTTGCCCAGACGGGCCGCGACCTCACGATCGTAGAAGCCGCTCCCCTCCCCGAACGCCTCCGCGGCGTCCGCGGTGAGCACGTCCGACCAGAGGTAGCTGTAGTAGCCGGCCGAATAGCCGTCGCCCGCGAAGACGTGCAGGAAGTGCGGCGTGCGATGCCGCATGACGATCTCCTTCGGCATTCCCAGCACCTCGAGCGTCTCGCGCTCGAATGCGTCCGGATCGATCGTTTGGTTCCCCGCCAGGTGCATCTTCATGTCCATCAATCCACTGGCGAGGTACTCCGTCGTCTCGAAGCCCTCGTTGAACGTTGCCGCCTTCTCGATCCGGTCGACGAGGCTCTGCGGAATCGGCTGGCCGGTCTCGTGGTGCAGCGCGAACTTCTGCAGCACCTCCGGCGTGGACAGCCAGTGCTCGAGGAGCTGCGACGGGAACTCGACGTAGTCGCGCGCCACGGATGTACCTGAGACGGACGGGTAATTCACGTTCGACGCGAGCCCGTGCAGCGCGTGCCCGAACTCGTGGAACATCGTCGACGCGTCGTCCCACGAGATCAGCACCGGCTCGCCCGGCCTGCCCTTCACGAAATTGGAGTTGTTCGAGACGATGGTCGTGACCTCGCGATCGAAACGCTCCTGATTCCGGTACGCGTTCATCCACGCGCCGGAGCGCTTGCCCGACCGCGCGAACGGATCGAAATACCACAGACCGATGTGCTTTCCTGTGGCGCGGTCCGTCACTTCCCACACGCGCACGTCCGGGTGAAAGACGGGCACGTTCTCGGCCGGCGTGAAGTTGAAGTCGAACAGCTCGCCGGCCACCCAGTGGATGGCCTCACGGAGCTTGTCGAGCTGCAGGTACTGCTTGACCTCGTTCTGATCGAGGTCGTATCTCGCCTTGCGCACCTTCTCCGCGTAATAGCGGTAATCCCACGGCTCGATGGTGATGTTGGCCTTCTCCCGGTTGGCGACCTGCTGCATGTCTGCAACCTCTTCACGCACTCGAGCCACGGCCGGCGTCCAGACCGCCTCCATGAGCTCCATGGCCCGCTCCGGATTCTTGGCCATGGTGTTCTCGAGGCGCCAGTGGGCGTGCGTCGGATATCCGAGGAGGTTGGCGCGCTCGGCCCGGAGTCGGAGGATGTCGGTGATGGTGGCGTTGTTGTCGTGCTCGTCACCGTTGTCCCCGCGATTGACGAACATCCGCCACGCCTTCTCGCGCAGCTCACGGCGATCGGAGTAGGTCAGAAACGGATCGACGGACGAGCGGGTGTTGGTGATCACCCATTTGCCCGGATGCCCCTTCTCCGTCGCCGCCTCGGCCGCCGAATCCCGCAAAGACTGCGGCAGCCCCGCGAGATCCGCCTCGGACTCGATGACGAGGAAGTGATCCGTCTCATCGGCGAGGACGTTCTGGCTGAAACGGGTGTAGAGGCCGGCGAGCTCCTGGTTGATCTCCGAGAGGCGGGCCTTCTTCGTGGCGTCGAGCTTCGCCCCGGCCCGGACGAAGTTCGTGTACGCGAGCCACGCCAGGCGCTGCTGCTCGGGCGTGAGCCGGGCCTTCGACGGCGAGTTGTAGACGGCGTCGATGCGGCGGAAGAGCGCTTCGTTCTGGGTGATCTGGTCGGAGAACGCGGCCAGCTTCGGCGCCATCTCGCGCTCGATCGGCTGGAACTCCGGCGAGCTCATGCTCGAGCTCCAGATGCCGTAGACGGTGCCGACGCGGTCGAGCGTTCGTCCGGAGCGCTCCATGGCCGCGATCGTGTTCTCGAACGTCGGAGGCTCGGGATTGCTCGCGATGCGGTCGATCTCCGCGAGGTTCTCCGCCATCGCCGCCTCGAGAGCGGGCTGGAGGTCTTCGACGCGAACTTCGTCGAAGGGTGGAACACCGCCGTAGGGACCGGTCCACGGCTCGAGTAGTGGGTTCGTAGGCCCGGCCTGCTGCGGAACCTCTGCGGTGGCCGAGGTCTCGACAGCCGCGGTCGGCTCGGCCGGTTCCACCGTGTCGCGTGTGGACGAACAACCGGCCGCAAATGCGGCGAGGAGGATCAGGATGAGTGTTCTTCGCATGTCTACCCCTTTCAAGGTCCGCGCGAAGCCTATTCACACGGCGTGCACATGTACAGGGGTCCTGGGAAGGTCGTCACCCTTCCCGTATACTCGGACCCGAACGGCAGAATGGACATGCAACGCTTCTGCGTCCCAGGCGGCGTGGTGCGCGACGCGGGGCTCGACGGTCCACGAGCCATCACGCCGGCATTCCGCGGACGTGCCCGGTGCTAGACGCGCTCCTGGCGAAACACCTCTTGACGCAGGCGATGCGCATCGCCGTCGCCGCGCTTCTCTTCTACTGTCTCTACGCGATCGGCGCAGCGATTCTGCGCACCGAGATCGTCGATCGCACCGAACGATTCTTGCTGCGCATCGCAATCGGGTTCGCCGTCTATCAGTGCCTCATCCGCTGGGCGGGCGAACTGACCCTGCTGACCCGTGCGGGGATCTGGATCCTCACGATCGGGCTGGCGGCGTTCGCAACCTTCGCGGCCAGGCATACCCTCTCCATCGATCGCGACAGGCCATCGATCAGACGATCGGTGCTCATCCTCCTGCTCCTTCTCGCGCCGCTGGTCATGGCACTGGCGCCGGCCGCGTCTCAGGATGCGCTGATCTACCACCTTCGGTTTCCGGAGATGACGCTACGGGACGGCCGCTGGGCCTATGACGGTGCGAACAGCTCCTCGCATTACCCGGCGGCCACCGGGACACTGTACGTCGCCGCGCTCGCCGTCGATCCGCAGGGCGTCAGCGCGCAACTCGTGCATTTCGGTTTCTTCGTCCTGTCGATCGCCGCCGCCGCGGCGATCGCGCGGCGGCTCGGTGCCGCCAGCGGTCACACCGCGGCGCTCCTGGTGGCCGCCGTTCCGTGCGCGGGCATCGTCGCGGGTTGGGCTTGGGCGGATCTGTCGCTCCTCTTCGCGATCGGTGCGGCGGCAATGGCCGCCCTCGCCGGCATGTACGCGATCGCCCTGATCCTGCTCGGTCTCGCGGCATCGATCAAGTACACGGCGCTGCTCGCCTGTCTGCCGATCGCTCTCCTCATCGTTGTCGCGGCGCTGCGCGCACGTCGGTGGCGAGGCCTGGCCGCCGCCATCGCGCTCGGGGCCGTCGTCGCGAGCCCGTGGTACGTGACGAATGCCGTCCGCACCGGGAACCCCGTGTACCCGCTCGCGACGTCTTTCTTCGGCGGCGCCACGAGCCATGCACAGTCGATGGTCGAAAGCTGGAGCCGCGAAGACGGCAAGTCCTGGCGAGACGTGTGGAGTGGCTACTTCCTGGCACCACAAACCCTCGATGAAGACGTAGGCGGACTCCTGTTTCTGGCCGTCGCCGCGATCGGCGTGGGTCTCGCGACCCGGTCGAAAGGAACGCCTCTTCGCATCTCGGCCGTCACGGCCCTCGCCATGTGGGCCGTCTTTCTTCCACTGACGGCGGCGTTGCGACTGCTCCTGCCGGCGGTCGCTGCCACGCTCGTCGTTGCCGGTGCCGCGTTCGAGCAGGCCCCCCGCGCCCGCACGGCGATCGCGGTACTGACGATCCTCTTCGCGCTACGGGGTGGACTGATCGTCGCAGCGCACAACGCTCACTTCATGAATCCGCTGCCGGCAGCCGTCGGCATCGAAGAGGAGAAGGACTACCTCGCGCGCAATTTCCCACCAGCCGCGCTCTACGCTCGTCTGGACGAGAGACTGCCGCTGGAGGCGCGGTTCCTGGCGATCAACGAGGTGCGCCTCTTCCGCTTTCCGCGTCCCGTGACCGCGCCACGAGTGCTCGATCCTCCCTTGCTCGCGCGCTACATCGAAGGCGCGCACACAGCGGAGGAAGTTCTCCAGCGCCTGCGTCGCGACGGAGTCACCCACCTGCTCGTGGCCCCCAAGCCCATCGAGCGTGGACCGGCGCCGAAATTCTCTCCTAGCGCCGAGTCGCTGTTCAACGAGCTGCTCCGCCGGAGCCGTGTCATCGACCGCGAAGGAACGACGGTCGCAATCGAACTGCCTGCATCGACACGCGAGAGAACGATCGGGGTGCAATCGCACTGAGCTTCCGCGCAAGGCGAAGATTTCAGCCGCCGTAGGCGGCGGTAGGAAATAGCACCCGGCTTCAGGCGGGTGAATGACGCGGGGTGGTCAGCCCGCGTAGCGGGCGACAGATCCCCTCGGCGCGTCCTGTCGCCCGCTACGCGGGCTCATTTCCGTTGCGCCAAGAACACCCGGCTGAAGCCGGGTGCTACTCGCTACCGCCGCCTACGGCGGCTTTGGTTGCGGCTCTGCCGCGCTGTGGCTCCGTGGTGAATGCACCCGTGGTCCAAATCCGCAACTGTGCATCTCGAATCGCATTTGCATTCACCACAGAGACACAGAGGCACAGAGGGGGGGAGGGCCCCACTCGGGGCGGCAGCTCGACGCTGCCGCGATGAAAGGCGACTTGTCGTCGCCGCACTCCACACGACTCAGGGCTGGGCGATCGCGCGCAGATCCATCGCTTTGCGCATCTCCCACAATAGATGCGACAGGTGCCCGCGGCGCGTCTCTCCGGTCGTCACGATCAACAGCTTCGTGATCTTCAGCTCCAGGGGATCGGTGTACAGGAGGATGAGCATCTCCCGGATGAAGCTCGTATTGAGGGTGATGTCGTTGTCCGTGCCGACGCCGAGGCGGAGGCCTTTCTTCTCCCACCAGGAAAACGGGTGGTCGCTGTAATCCGTGAGCTCGCCGGTGAGCTTCTTGTTGGAGGACGGCAGGGAGATCAGGGTCAGACGCTTGTCGATCATGCGATTGAGGACGTCGTGCTGATACGTCTCGACCTCGCGCGCGTGATGGAACTTCGTCTTGATCGCCAGAGTCGTCTCCGGATCGCTCAATGGCGCGCCGGTAATGAGCTTCTCGCGGATGGACTCGCGCCCGCTGGTGTCCATGTCCATCAGCTCCGCGTGCTCGCGCGTGCCCGGCACGAGCGCCTCGCCGCGGCGGTTCGCACGGAGGATGCGCTGGAGCATGGAGTGGAAGTAGAAGTTGGGGTTGATGCCGAGGGAGAGGCCGTGCTCGATGGCGTCGACGTGCCAGATGTTCATGGCATTGTCGACGGCCTGGATGCCGTGACGCAGCGTATCCCAGGTCTCCCCGTGATGGCTGCGCGTCCGTAATCCATACGCCTGCAGTTTGCGCATCCCTACGCGCAACTCCTGAAAATGCACTTTGCGATAGAAGCCACGCTCGTTCCCCACCGTGTCGACCTCGGTGACCACGTCGCGCAGCTCGGGATGCCTCTTCAGCAACTCGACGATCTGCCGCACCTGGTCGTCGAAGCTGGCGCGCTTGGACGCATAACGGCCCGCATCATAGAAGCCAGGCTCTTTGCGGAAGCTCGGTGAGAGGATGAAGCGGAACGACGGCATCTCCGTCTGAAACGCTCGGAAGCCCTCATCCAACCCGAGGAGCACGTCCTCGGGCGTGAGGTCGCCGAGACCGGGGATCTGCTCGGAGGGATCGGTGGTCTCGCGGAACAGTGTGAACTTGAGCCGCAGCGCGCCGACGTTCGCCGTGCGATGGAGGCGGCTGGCCATGTGGTACGCGGCCGCACGATGGGCCTCGCGCGAGGTAAGGATGAGCTTCGGCAGGTAGAGGATCTTCAGGTAGCGGTCGAAGCGATCGTCGTCCCGGAGACGCAGCAGACGATCGACGTCGCTCGCGTCGCGAATGGGGAGGCTCTCCGCACCATAAACGCGCGCGATGCGCTCCTCGTACATCGTCCGCCGCGGCCCATCCAGGAGCGGCCCCAGGCGCGACCAGACAAAGTCCGCGTCGAGCGAGCCGGTGAGGTGAATGTGCTCGTCGCGAAATGGAATCGGGAAGGCGCGAAAGAACGCCGCCAGCGCCTGCGAGACGGGATGCTCGAACAGCGCGTCGATCGTTCCCCGTCCGAGGCGAAACGCACCGAGGCGCACGTGAAACTCGCGGATCTGCGCGGCGAGGTCCGCCTCGAGCTGCGGCGAGCCCTCGGCGAGGACGAGCGTGTCCTCGAGCGAGAGCCCGCTGGTCTCGCTGATGAGGCGTGTGAGGAAGGCCGTGAGGCGGGGGATCAGCATCGTGCGGAGGCCCGTTGGGAGTGCTGAGTGCTGGGTGCTGGGTGCTGGGTGCTGAGCCCGCCCGCGCGGGGGTTTCTCAGCACTCAGAACTCAGCACTCAGCACTCAGCACTCGTCCTGCTACTCCTCGTTCAATAACAGCACCAGCTCCTGCGACCGCATGTCGCCGTTGGTGCCAGCATGATAGGCGCCGTCGCGGCGCTCGATTACCGTGAGGCGCTCCAGATCGTTCCGGCTGAGGCCCGCCTCGCGCGCAAAGGCGCGCCACTGCTCGGGCACGTCCACGTCGATCTCCGCCTCGCTCAGCAGCGGCTCGCGCGCGCAGTTGTAGTGCTCGCAGCCGAACTGCTCCCCGCACTGCTCGCACGGCGGCGGGTCGTCGAAGTCGTTGAGCTCCGAGTCGGTGAGCCGGCGAAGTACGCCGCTCTTCTTCTCCCGCACATAGTGCAGACCGCTGTCGCTGACGGAGAGGTGCTCGAGTCGCGGGTTGTGCGGGCGTTCAGGCTCGGTCATGGTGACGCGAGGATAGCGCACCGGTGCTCGAAGCCCGCCGTCGCGGCGGAGGTCCGAGCGCGGGCCTTGCCCGCACGCCAGGCCCGTGCCCCTTCAAACAACTTGTTTGAGAGGCTCCTAGTCGTTGCTTCCGAGGTGTCATCCTGAGCCGCGTAGACGGCGAAGGACCTT
>CAZLGP010000177.1:0-12774 GCA_964558905.1 uncultured Thermoanaerobaculia bacterium
TGATCGTGGGCCGGACGGGTGCTTCCCGCTTCTCCTGGTCAGCCCCGTCGGTGTTGCTTATCCTGGGCCCGCTCGGCTGGTATACGGGCGCGGGTGCCCCGGCAGGTCCCGACCCCGTCTGCTGCGCCGCGGCCCCCGCAGGCAGAAACAGGAGCAGCAGCAATAGCGACGGGAAATAGCGGTTCATAGCCGGATGCCTATACGGGTGTGGACGAAGGACTGTTATGGTCGGGAGGGCGTCGCCGACGTGATTTCTAGATCGCGATTCTAGCATCGGTGCTGCGCCGCAAACCTCGACGGCGGACCTAACCGAGACAATGCGTTCGAAGCCGGGTCATGCTGCGAGCTACAAGGCGCTGTCCAGCAGATCCTTGCGAAGCGCGCGCGGCACGCCGGGCGTCACGGTCAGCGTGTAGTTCGGCTGGCCCGTCGCGATGCGCGCGATCCTCGCACGCAGGTTGGGAGACACCGTGCGATCGATCGTCACGGTCACCGCGTCGCGCAGCCTCGCATGCACGTGATCTTTCGCGTTGTAGCGGCCCTGAAAAAAAGGCGTGTAGGCACCCTGCAGGTACGAGCGCAGCTCCGACGCCCGCAGCCCGAACCGGATCTCTTCGCCGTACGCCGCCTTCATGAGCCCGTTCCATTCGTAAGACCGGAAAATACGATGGCGCGCGTTCGACGTGCGATCGTCGAAAACCACGAGCCGTGAGCGACGTATGCCCTCCTCGCCGGCCATCAGTGAAACCAGCTCTTTCTGCTTGTTCCAGTCGAGAAAAAATTCCAAATATGCCTGAACGTTGATCGCGATCGAGATCGCGATCACCGCGCTCAGCCCGGCATGGCGCATTCGCATCCCGATCCCTTGCACGAAACACACGAGCAGCAAGGCGAAGCCCAGGGGCATCAACAACTGATGCCTCGAGCTCCACTCGTGGAACGTCGGGATCGCGCCGACGAGCCAGTATGGTAGGAGCGCACAAGCGGTCGCAAGTGCGCCGGCGGTCCAAAGCCTGCGACGGTCGATCCTCAGGTCGAGCGGGGCGCGCAAGACGAAGGCCCAGCTCGCCGCCAGGGCGACGGCGAGCAGCACGACGTTCGCGTCGAGCTGCAGCAGATCGCGCGCCATGTATAGCGGCGCCTCGATCATGTGCCGGACCTCGAACGTCTCGTTGTAGCCGGCATAAAGACCGTGCGGCCTGAAGTAGGCGACCTTGATCGCCCAGAACACGAAAGGCGCGGCAATAAAGTCGAGCCGCCGCAGCGCCCACTTGAGCGCCTCGCGCATGTCGCGGCCCGGCCCGGTGCGCAGGTACCACTCGGCGATCGGCAAGCAGTAGAACACCAGCAGTGAGTTGACGTTGAAGCTGAGAAAAAGGCACGCGAGTGCCGCGAGGCGGTTGCGGCCGAGCAGCGCCCAACCAAGAAAAAACAGGAAGTAACCGAGGGTATAGGGCAGATGTATGAGCGCGACCCGCGCATTGTAGAAGGGCAGCAGTAGGAACAGGGCGACGATCCAGTAACGAGACTCGGGGCTTATCGAATCGTGTCGCTCGAGGATTTTCCATAGACACACGCCGGCCAGGAAGAGCAGCGCGAACGTGAGCGTGCGGTACGCCCATGGGCCGACAGTCAACATCGCGACGTGCAGGTGGCCAACGAGATTGAACATCATGCCGAGCGTCCTGAACGTGTTCAGAATGTCGGCATCGCTCACGCCGTACAGTATCCAGTCGTCCCAGTAAAGCGCATTGGGAATGAGCAGTAGTCCGCAATGAGCGATGACGTACAGCGCGAGGAGGCGATAGAGCTCCTCGCGCTCTATGCCAAACAGGGTTCTGCGAGCCACGGCCGGCGGCGCGTTGGATACGGGAGGAACGAACATCTACTCCACAGCACCTTCCGGTTGCGTGCGATTCTGCGAGCGCTCGCGGCGCAGAAGCCGCAGGATCTCGGAGATGATCGTCTCGTGAACTTTCTCCACGCCGATCCACAAGGGCAGGCGAACGAGTCGCGCCGCGACGTCGTCCGTTACGGTGAGGTCGCCGTGCATCCTGCCAAAGCGCCGTCCGGCGGGAGACGAATGCAATGGCACGTAGTGGAAAACGGCGGAGATGTCCTTCTGCGCGAGGCCCTCGATGATGCGGTCACGCGCCGCGGCCGACGGCGGCAGGAGGTAGTACATATGCGCGTTGTGTCCGTGGCCCGCAAGCACCGGACGGCGAACGAGCCCCTGCGTCTCCGGCTCGGCAAACGCCGCGTGGTACCGTTCCCAGATTGCCAGCCGCCGCGAGGTTATGGTCTCCGCCTGCTCCATCTGAGCCCACAGAAACGCCGCGGTGAGCTCGGATGCGAGGTACGAGGATCCGACATCGATCCAGGTGTATTTGTCCACGTGCCCGCGCAGGAACTGGCTGCGGTTGGTGCCTTTCTCGCCGACAATCTCCGCGCGCTCGACGAATCGCTCGTCGTTCACGAGCAGCGCGCCGCCCTCGCCCGAGATGATGTTCTTGGTCTCGTGAAACGACAGACAGCCGAGCTGTCCGATGGAGCCCAGAGCCCGTCCCTTGTAGCTCACCATCGTGCAATGCGCCGCATCCTCGATCACGAGCAGACCGTTGCGCGCGGCGATGTCCATGATCGCGTCCATTTCGCAGGCGACCCCCGCGTAGTGCACCGGCACGATCGCGCGCGTTCTCGGCGTGATCGCCTGCTCGATGCGCCGCTCGTCAAGATTCAGCGTGTCGGGCCGGATGTCCACGAACACCGGAGTCGCACCCCGCAGCACGAATGCGTTTGCCGTCGAGGCAAACGTGTACGACGGCATGATCACCTCGTCGCCGGGACCAATGTCGGCGAGCACCGCGGCCATCTCGAGCGCTGCGGTGCACGAGTGGGTTATGAAGGACTTCGCGCAGCCGGTATGTCCCTTGAGCCATGCGTTGCACCTGCCGCTGAACTCCCCGCCCGACGCGAGCTGAAGGTTCGCGTGCGCCTGCGCGATGTACTGGGCCTCGCGACCGGTGAGATACGGTCGGTTGAAAGTGATTCTCATTGGCACTCCATTACCAGGTGTGTATATGGAACGCGCAGCAGATCATGACGCACGGATGCGCGTACCGAGCCGAACGCGGAGCGAACGAGCATGCGATAGGCATCGGCACGCCGGACGTAACGGCCGCGATCGCGACGTATCAGAAATCCCGCAACGGCGGACCGCGTGTTACACAGACACGGATCGAGCGAGATCAGTCTCCCGCCGTCGGTCAGCGTCTGACGCGCGAGTGCGGCGAGCGCGACCGCGTCCGCGTCGCTCAGGTGGTGAAGAACGCCAATCGCCAGCACGATTTCGAATTTTGGGAGGTCCCGCGGGTCGAGGTCATTGGCGGCGACGCATTCGAGCGTGCAGCCCGGAACGCCGCGCAACCGACTGCGGGCACCCTCGATGTACCGCGGTTGCGGATCGTAACCGTGATAGATGACCTCCGGAAGATGCGAGCGGATCTGGGCCGTGCCGCAGCCGATGTCGAGAACCCTGTCGCCAGGTTTGGCCCGGATGTAAGTGGCGGCGAGAATCGAGCGCGCTTTTGTCGCACCGACGCACGTTTGCAGGAGATCGTATGCACCGGAGTAGGCAAGGAGTCGCTTCACTCGGAAACGACTCGTCCAGCCGTCGAGGGTGGTGCGTACTCGGCACCCATTCCGCGCCGGGTGATCCTGCAATCGATGACCGGCTGGAGTGCCGGCGGCAGCCACGCGACCACGCGGTGCAGGCGCAGCTTCACGGCGATCAGCAGCAGGCTGCGGAGCCGCTTGCCGCGCCGTGCCGCGAATGCCTCGTCGCAAGCCATGCGTTCGAACATTCGCGTCACCAGATGACGGTTGAACGTGACGCTCAACTGGCCTTCAGACCGGACATGCCTCGCGATGCCGCCCACGTCGATCCAGTTGAGCGAGCGCCAGGTGCCGAGCGCGTCGGGCAGCGCCGCGTTCGCGATCCGCTTCCACAACAGCTTCTCCGTCAACGATTTGGAGAAGAACGTCGGCATGTTGAAGTGCGGCTCGTAGGGAAACCGGTAGTTCGGACAGGTAAAGCGGTACGCACCGTGCGCCTTCAGGCTGTCTGCCACCGTCGAGATCACGCGCGCGGGGTCGCTCACGTGCTCCATCACGTTCACCGAAAACGCGTAATCGAACGTGCGAGGCTCGATATAAGACTCCGCCGCGCGGTCGATCACTCGCGGAACACAACCGGCCTCCGTCGCGACGCTCAGGACCACGGCACGCAGCCGCGCGAGATGTGAGAAGCCGCTCCCGCCCGGCTCGAGTGCCGTGACCGCGTAACCTTCGCGAACGAGCTGGCAGCTCAACAGCATCGCGCCCGCGCCGATCTCCAGCACGCTGGCATCCCGCTGCAGCGTCCGCAGATCGTCATCTATGTACTGGCGGCCGAATACGGCTTCGCCCGCGCAGATCTCGAAGTAGCCGAGCAGGTCCGGCGCGGCTCCGGCGACCCTCGTTCTCACCTCGGAGAGCCATTCGTGCAGCGGCCCGATGCGCATATGCTCCTGCACGTTTCGCTATTTCCGGATCACGACGGCCTGCTGCACGCCGAAGCCGCCGCCCGAGTACTTCCTTTCGATCTCGAAAAAAAGCTCGTTGACCGGATTCGAATAGCCCGCGTACGCCGCCGGATCGGTGACGAGCTCGCGCAGGAAGCGCGAGCCGAGATAGTACACGGACGAAAAATCGTCGAAGCGGAAGTCCGCGCCGATCGAGCGCAGATACTCCTCGAGCCGCGACTTCTTCAGATACCGATTGAAGTCGTGCTCGACGAGCGCCGGCAGAGCCACCAGCAGACGCATCGCGTTCAGCAGCGCGAGCGGCTCCCAGAAGCCTTCGGACAGGACGAGCGTGCCGCCCTTGCGCGTGACCCGCAGACATTCGGCTATCGCGAGCCTCTGCTCCTCCCACGTCGGCAGGTTGATGAGCACGCGTGTCGTATAGACCACGTCGAAGGTTTCGGGCGCGAACCGCAGTCGGCGCACGTCTCCGCGCTCGAAGGCGATCTCGGGCCCGAGCCCGCGCTGCGCCTTGACCCGGCGCGCGTGCTCGAGCATCGAATCGGCGTAATCGACACCGACGATCGACGCCGCCCCGCGCGAGGCGAGCTGCCGGAACGCGGCGTAGCCGTTCGCGCAGCCGACATCGAGGACGTGGTCGCCGGACGCGATGTGCGCGCCGATCGTCTCGATCTCGAGCTCGATCATCCAGTTGTCGCCCCATGATGCGCGGGAGTCCGCACCGAACTCTTGTCCCTGCCGCTCCCAGTGGTCCCTGATGTGATCAGCACTCACGGTCTGGCCTCTGTAGCGACGGATCGTCGGTGCTCGCACCGACCACGTACGGCGGCCGCCCCATCGTCCTCAGGTGCATGCGCGCGAGGTACTCACCCACGATGCCAAGCGCAAAGAGCTGAGCACCGGCGAAGAGCGCGATCATCGAGGCCAGGAACGTGAAGCCGGGGACGGGGCTCCCGGATATGAAGTAACGCAGGACGACGAACGCGAGCAGCGCGATGCCGAGCAAAGTGAAGCTGAAGCCGATCACGCTCGCGATGCGAAGCGGCAGCGTGCTGAACCCAACCATCATGTTGATCGCAAGATCGACGAGCTTGGGGATCGTGTATCCCGACGGGCCCGCGGCGCGCTCGTCGTGACGCACCCGGAGCGCCGCAAATCGCGTGGTTCCCCAGGTCAGCAGCACGTCGATGGCGACGAAGGGGCTACGATATCTTTCGAACGACCGGCGCACCTCCGCACGGAAAGCACGAAAGGGACTGACCATGGTGGCCGTGTTCGCACCCATGGCATGCTGCAGCGCGAACCGCGTGACGCGGGATGCGAGCCCGCGCAGCACGCCATGACGCATCCGGTCGGGCGTGCCGTACACGACGTCGTAACCTTCGGCGAGCTTCTCCAGGAGGCCGGGAATCTCCTCGGGCGGATTCTGCAGATCGTCGTCGAGCGTGACGATCACGTCACCACGCGCGGCGCGTATACCGCAGAGCAGCGCGTTGTGCTGGCCGTAGTTGCGGGGCAGCCGGAAACCTCTCACGCGGCTATCCTCCCGCGCGAGCGCCTCGATAATTCGCCACGAGCCGTCGCCGCCGCAATCCTCCACTAGGATCAGCTCGAACTCGACGCCGAGGCGTTCCAGCACGGCCGTCAGCCGCTCGCGCAGCGGGTGCAGCGTCTGCTCGGCGCGGTAAACCGGAACGACGACGCTGACCATCGTTTTGTCCCCTGAGCTTTGCCGGATCGTTCCGACGGCCGGGTGGCGAAGCGCATCCATGGTGTTCGGGCTACAGGGCGTCGCCTTTGCTTTTTCTGAACGACAGCGGATGTGAGGGCTGAGGTAAGCCGCTGAAATTCTAGCATCAATGGAGCGCGCCACATCCGACCGACGGGACGGTCGCCGAGCGCTCGTGGAGGTCCCGATTTTCTTTGCCTTTGCGCCAGGTCCCTGCTAATCAACGCCTCGCACGTTCGCATTTGTAGTCATGTCACTCGGCAGCAGCCCCCGTAGAACTCTCAAGGAGGCACAGATGCCGACCAGAACCTTCATCTGGCGGCGCGTCGTGAACTTATCTTTTTGGCTCTGACTGATCAACCGCCTGCAGCCCGCCTGAATCGTGTATCTTCCGCCGCAGCTGAAGTTGTTGCGCACGCATGCACGAGCATGCCTCGTACGAGTATTTGCCGCGGAGCCGCGGGCCGTCAGGCGGCACCGATGCGCTTGAATGCGGGAGCACCCATGCACCGTAAGGCACTTCGCCGCCAATTCGTTCCGCTGCTTGCGCTATGCGGCATTGCCCCGCAGTTCGCCACGATCGCATATGCCCAAGGCCTAGCCTCTGAACCGGTGGCGCTTCTCCCGTCAGAGCAGAAAACGCCCGGGAGCACCGTGAACATCCGAAACTTCGGGGCAATAGCGACGGCAACGACAATCCGCTCTCGGCGAGCTACGGAACACTCGCCGCGGCGCGACTCGCTTACCCGCACGCAACTGCGCTCACCGATTCGATCGACTGGGCCGCGTTCCAGGCGGCCATCTCGTCGCTGCCCACACGCGGCGGCACGATTGTCGTGCCGCACGTTCACCGTCATTGCGTACTCAATCAGCCGATCAACCTGACTACGGCGGTTGGCCGGTCCAGCAGGGGCATCGTCGTCCGCTGCGAGGGCGGCACCAACACCGGCCACCCGAGCATCCGGCTTAGGCACACCGGCCATGGCTTCGACCTGACCGGCTCGGGCGGCCACTCGTTCGAGAACTGCAGCATCGACACCGAGGCGGGAAGCGCCCCGAAGACGGCATTCCTGCTGGCGAGAAACTCCGACGCCGCCAGCGCGGGACGCCATCGGTTCTACAACGTGAAGGTCTATGGCTCCTTCACGGAAGCGATTCTCTACAACTACGGCAGCGAGGAGGTCGATGTCACTTCCTCCACTTTCACGAATCTGTACGAACGCGGTGCGGCGAAGGTCGTCACAATCACTGCCAACAACGTGCGCAGGGTCACCTCTGGGTACACGACGAGCGCAACGGGAAACCAGTCGACCCTCGTCCACAACTTCTTCGGCGGCTCGTACCGCATGGCCTCGGGCCATGCGCAGGCCGATGTCTTGTATCTCGAGGGGGGTAAGCAACGTCCGTGTGTACGGCGCCTGGACGTATGCCGCCAGTGCGCGCGCCAACGGCCGCGCGCTCGTTTACGTAGACACGAGCAAGAACGCCAGCAACAACAACTCATTCATCGGCATCACCGGCGAGACCGCGAAGTTCATGCAGCAGTACGGCTTTACTTCGGCGATACGAAGCGGGCAGTCACAGGCTGGACAATCAGCGCCGCGCGCGTTCCCTCGCACACACGCGCACTCTTCGCCCACGCGAACGTCACGCTCGACAACCTGCACATCTCGCAGATCAACGAGGCCGCCGCGCGCGGGATCGAAGCCGGCGGCACGATCCAGAAGTCGTGGCTGAACAGCGCCGACCTGCTCGTGAGGGCGGCCTCGAGCAGTCAAAACGTCTACGTGATGCCGCGCACGAACCAGACGCGCGCGAGCATAGACCGAGACACGATGATCGACACCGCCCAGCGCACGGAATGGCTCGTGGCGCAGACAAACTATGACCCGCCGTCACTCGCTGATGGCGCCTGGCGTCACGACCACCGTACGAGTGGCGGACGCCGTGCTCGGCGACGCAGTCGATGCGATCTCGTTCAACGTCGACCTGCATGGGATCAGCGTCACCGCGTACGTGAGCGCCGCCGACACGGCGACGCTGCGCTTCCAGAACAGGACCGGCGCAACGATAGACCTGAACCGGGGCACGCTCAGGGTATGGCTGCGGAAGCGGATCTGACTGACGAGAGGGCAGCCGGAGGGTCGAAGAAACGTTGAAAGTCCTAGGCCGCCTGCCCTGCCGCCGCGGCGCGCACGGTATCGAGCCGCGGCCGCCACACGCACAGGCCGCCGCTCGCCTTGTCGATCTCAGCGAGATCGCGCTCGTGCGCGGAGATCTCGGCGGCATCCGCGAAAACGATCGTAAGCGCGCTTTGAATCGGCGAGATGCGCACAGGCTCTACGCTGATTTCCAGCCTCTCCTCTTCGACGATCAAGCTCTCCTGGCCGCGCGTCATCGCGAGATAAATCTCGGCGAGGAGCTGCGCGTCGAGCAGCGCGCCATGCAGCGTGCGTGCGGAATTGTCGATCTGATGGCGCTCGCACAGCGCGTCGAGGCCGTTGCGCTTTCCCGGGTAGAGGTCACGGGCCACTTTCAGCGTGTCGACGATGCCCGGGCAGCAAGCGCCAATCGGCTTCAGATCGATTGCCCGCAGCTCGTAATCGATGAACGCGACGTCGAACGCGGCGTTGTGGATCACGAGCTCGGCGCCGTATATGAAACGGAGGAATTCCGCAGCGATGTCCCGGAAGCGCGGCTTGTCCTGGAGGAACTCGCGCGTAAGGCCGTGTACCTGCAGCGCAGCGTCTTCGCTGTCGCGTTCGGGATTGACGTAACGGTGAAAGTGATTTCCGGTGAGTCGCCGGTTGACAATCTCGACGCCTGCGATTTCTATGATCTTGTGCCCGTGCGCCGGGTCGAGGCCGGTCGTTTCGGTATCCAGGATTACTTGCCGCATCTGCGTCCCGCACCCCCTTAAGCCGCCCATCGCAGCTGCGCGCCATTGTGCCATACCCTGCTCGGTTTGAGCGCTGCTAAACTGCCCCACGCCGAGCAGACACTCACAGCATGCGCAGTCCTGCCCAGACCGGAAACAAGACTCGCCCGATCATCGTCGTCGGATGCGGGGGACACGCAGTCGTGCTGCTCGACGCTCTCAGGGCCAGCGGCGCGGATGTCTCTGCGGCCGCGGACAACGATCTTTCAAAAGCCGGCACACGCATAGCCGGGATCCAGATCGTCGGCGGCGATGCGGCAATTTTCGAGCATGATCCATCCGCAGTGTTGCTACTGAACGGCGTCGGTTCGACCGGAAATCCGCAAATACGCCAAGCGCTTTTCGAACGGTTCAAGACGGCCGGGTACGAGTTCGCCACGGTCGTCCACCCCTCCGCGGTCATCGCCGGCGATGTTGAGCTTGCCGAAGGCGTACAGATCATGGCCGGCGCCGTCATCCAGCCGCGGTGCCGGATCGGCGCGAACAGCATCGTTAATACGCGCGCGGGGATAGATCACGATGGCTGGATCGGGCGCGATGTGCACGTCGCCCCGGGGGCAACTGTCTGCGGGGACGTAACGCTAGGCGATGGGTGTCATATAGGGGCGGGGGCGACCGTCATACAAGGCGTTCGGCTGACAGCCGGCTGCATCGTCGGGGCAGGGGCGGTTGTTGTCGATAGCTTTGAACAAGCGGCCGTCCTGTGCGGTGTGCCAGCGCGGCCTAGAGATCAGTCGTCTGCACGCAGCGCTGTTACTGAACGACGTCGAGAAGTAGAACCTTGATGTCCAGCTTGTCTGCGCCTGCGCCGAGCGTGAAGCCATCGATCCGGTCGAAGCCGTCGTGCAGGCAGTTGTAATCGAACAGGTCGACGCCTGATCCGCCGATCAGAAAATCGCTGCCCCCTGCCGATCAGCGTGTAGTTACCGAATCCCCCGCCGATTCGGTTGTCATGCGCGTCGCCGGCCAAGAAGTCCGCGGCATCGGTACCGTGCATCCTTTCGACGTACCTTCCTTGCCGAGCGAGGACGATGTCTCCGTTTTCGGATGAAGAGCTCACGAGTTGCTCACGCTGGACACTTCGATGCGCGTACTGTTCGTTCACCAGAATTTCCCGGCTCAATACGGGCCGCTCGCTGCTGTGCTCGGCCGTGCGAAAGGCTTCGAGGTGAAAGCGCTGGCAGAGGCTGCTTTAGTGCGCAAACGTCCGGCAATCGCGGGCGTGAAGGTCGTCGGCTATGAGACGCCGCGCGGCTCCTCTTCGGCGACGCATCACTATGTTCGACCGCTCGAGGCGGCGGTGCGACGCGGTCAGACGGTGCTGCGCTGCTGTGTCGAGCTTCACAAACGCGGCTTTGTCCCCGACGTGATTTATGCGCATCCGGGGTGGGGAGAAGCGCTCTTTCTGAAGGACGTGTTCCCCAAGGCGCAACTGGTGCTCTATTGTGAGTTCTATTACCACGCAAACGGCGCCGACGTCGGCTTCGACCCGGAGTTTCCCAGCACCGCCGACGACGTGTTCAGGGTGCGCGTGAAGAACGCTACGCAATTGCTTGCGCTCGAAGCGGCCGACGGCGGGATCAGTCCCACGCAATGGCAGCGGGACCGCTTTCCCGCCTGGATTCGCGATCGCATATCCGTCATCCACGAGGGCGTCGACACCGACACAGTCTGCCCGCGGTCGGATGCCGCCCTGAAGATCCCTCAAAGCGAAATCACGTTAACGGCGCAGGATGAAGTCGTCACCTACATCGCGCGCAATCTGGAGCCTTATCGCGGATTCCATATCTTTATGCGGGCCATCCCGGAGATCCAGCGCCGCCGCCCTCGAGCGCAGATCGTTATCGTTGGAGGCGCGGGGGTCAGCTACGGCCAAGCGCTGCCGAAAGGGGAAAGCTACAAGCAGAACATGCTGGACGAGATCGGGGCGAGCATAGACTCGTCGCGTCTTCATTTCCTCGGCACCGTACCCTATCCCACCCTGCTCGAGGCTTATCGCATCTCGAGCGCACACGTTTATCTCACCTACCCATTCGTGCTCTCCTGGTCCCTCCTGGAAGCGATGTCGGCCGGTGGCGCGGTCATCGCATCGCGCACCGCGCCGGTGGAAGAAGTGATCACCGACCGCGTAAACGGCTTTCTGGTCGATTTCTTCAAGCCCGGCGAAATAGCCGAGCGCGTGGACAACGCTTTGGAACGCACTGCCGAGACGCGGGGCATGCGAGAACACGCGCGCCAGACGATCGTAGAGCGCTATGACCTCCGCCGCGTTTGCCTTCCACGGCAGTTGGAGTTGTTGCACTCGCATGCACGAACGTCGCAAGCGCCGAAACTCGCCGCGGGCTGAAGCCTGGCTATCCAGTCGCGCGCATCACGCAGCAGTGCGGCCTGCATTAGCCGAACGACTCCTATGCGAGCGGCAACCTATGCCATTGCGAGGTTGCCGTTCGCCAGCAGGTCGTTCAGGAGCAGTCCCGTGTGCCCTTGCAGCACCGCGAGGTTCACGAAGTCGGCGCCGGCGCCATCCGCATTGACGCTCACGCTCGTATTGCTGCCGCTCTCGAAAAGCTCCACGAAGTCGCTCGCATCGGAGGTGCCCTCCACGTAGCCCACGAGCACGTCGCTGATGTCGAGCACGTCGGCGCCCGCGCCGGTCACAAAATCGGTGAGCTGGTCGAGGCCTTCGCTGATATTCGCATAGAGCACGAGATCGGAGCCTGCACCGCCACTGAGCGTGTCGGCCCCGGCCCCACCTGACAGCGTGTCGTTGCCTGCACCGCCAGTGAGGCTGTCGTTGCCGGCACCACCATCGATCCGATTCGCGCTGCCATCGGCAGTGATGAAGTCATCGAAGGCGCTGCCGGTGAAGTGCTCCACGCTGGAAATATCCGCCATGGCGCGCCAGGCACCGGTATCGAGCGTTGGCGCATCCTTGGTCCAGCCTTCATTGGGGCTGTTCGCCAGGTGCACCCACACCGCCGAGCCGAACCCGGAGAAGTCGAGCGTGTCAGCGCCCGCGCCACCATTCACCACATCCAGACCCAGGCCCGCCGTGAGCGTATCGTCTCCCGCGCCGCCGTCGAGCGTGTCGTTGCCGACGCCGCCGTTCAATGTGTCGTTGCCCACTCCGCCGATCAGGCTATCGTTGCCTGCACCACCATCGATGCGGTCCGCGTTGCCGGCGCCGGTGATGAAATCGGCGTAAGCGCTGCCGATGAAGTGCTCCATGTTGGAAATATCCGCCATCGCGCGCCAGGCGCCGGTATTGAGCGTCGGTGCATCCTTGGTCCAGCCTTCATTGGGGCTGTTCGCCAGATGCACCCACACCGCCGAGCCGAAACTGGAAAAGTCGAGCGTGTCATCGCCCGCTCCGCCATCCACCACATCCAGACCCAGGCCCGCAGTCAGCGTATCGTCTCCTGCACCGCCATCGACCGTGTCGTTGCCGACGCCGCCATCGAGCGTGTCGCTGCCCAGGCTGCCGCTCAACGTGTCGTTGCCCAGGCCGCCCGTCAAACTATCGT
>CAZLGP010000178.1:0-118070 GCA_964558905.1 uncultured Thermoanaerobaculia bacterium
CAACCGCCAACCGCCAACCGCCAACCGCCAACCGCCTCAGCCATCCTTCTCCTTGAACACGGTGTCGATCGCCAGCCCCGCCGCGAGGAGTAACTGTGCGGACTCGCGCCGTCCATCGGTCAGGCTGATCACGTAGGTGTCGGCGGTCGTGAAGAGCTCCTTGCCGAGGCCGGCCCACTTCTTCGTCACGCGGCCGAGCTCCTCGCCTTGTGGCCCGAGGAGCTGGAAGTTCCAGCCTTTCCAGTCGCCTTTGACGCTGCCGATCTCCCGATCGTGATTGTCGAACATCCGGAACGACGGGCCGATGGAAATTGCTTTCGCCTGGAAATAGCCGAGTTGCTGCCCGCGCGCGGTCACGTGTACCTTCGGCCGGAACAGCGCAACGCCGCGACGGATCGTCAGCACGGGCGGCTCGTTCTCGCGCTCGTACACGTTCACGATCGTCGGCAGCCAGCCGTTGTTCATCAGCAGCCTGAGGTACTTCACAAGCCCAGGCGGCTCTTCGATGGCGATGCCGATTTGCGCTCCGGACGGGTCGAAGAGGTCGTACGTGCTGGCCAGCTTCATGAAGCCGACGCGTTCCTTGACGACGTAAGTCTGGCGGTCGAACATCTGCGCATTCTCCACTCCCTGTGTCGGCTGTCACAAGCCCGTAGGACGCATCCATACGGTAAGTGACGCGCGGAACCGATAGAGTCGCGGGGCGTGAAGGTGCTGAGTGCTGGGTGCTGAGTGCTGAGTCCCGCCCACCCGAGGTCAGCGGGGCGGGGGACCCAGCACTCAGCACTCAGCACTCAGCACCCAGCACCCAGCACTCAGCACTCAGCACTCAGCACTCAGCACTCAGCACTCAGCACTCAGCACCCAGCACCCAGCACCCAGCACCCAGCACCCAGCACCCAGCACTCAGCACCCAGCACAGAAGCACAGAAGGAGCCACCGGATGCACGTCCGAATCCCCACGAACGCTTTCGAGACCGCGCAGGCGCAGTTCGATCACGTCGCCGATCTTCTCGAGCTCGACCGCGCCACCCGCGACCTGCTGCGCAATCCGCAGCGCGAGTATCACTTCACCATTCCCGTCCGGATGGACGACGGCCACGTCGAGGTCTTCCGCGGCTTCCGCGTCCAGCACAACGACGCGCGCGGCCCCGGCAAGGGTGGGATCCGCTTCCATCCGATGGAGACCATCGACACGGTCCGCGCTCTGGCCATGTGGATGACCTGGAAGTGCGCCGTCGTCGACATTCCCCTCGGCGGCAGCAAGGGCGGCGTGATCGTCGATCCCCACAACCTCAGTGCGCGCGAGACCGAGTCCCTCTGCCGCGGCTGGGTGCGCCAGATCGCGCAGGACATGGGTCCCTTCCGCGACGTCCCCGCGCCCGACGTGATGACCAACCCCCAGAACATGCTCTGGATGCTCGACGAGTTCGAGGCCATCCACGGCGGCCGCTTCCCCGGCTTCATCACCGGCAAGCCCTATGGCATGGGCGGCTCCCTCGGACGCAAGGAAGCCACCGGCTACGGCGTGGTCTTCACGATCCGCGAGGCCCTGCGCGAGCTGAGGATGCGACCGGAGAATACGACCGTCAGCGTCCAGGGCTTCGGCAACGTCGCCCAGTACGCCGTCGATCTTCTCCAGCAGCTCGGCGTGACGGTGCTCTGCGTGTCCTCGTGGGACCAGATGGAGAACAGGGCCTTCACGTTCCGCCGCAAGAGCGGTGTCGACTTCAAGGAGCTCCTCTCCATCACCGACAAGTTCGGCGGCATCGACAAGACGAAGGCCGCCGGTCTCGGATACGAGGCCATCCCCGGCGAGGCGTGGATCGAGCAGGACGTCGACGTCCTCATCCCCGCCGCGCTCGAGCATCAGATCACCGCCGAGAACGTCGGCGCGATCAGCAAGCGCGTGAAGATCATCGCCGAGGGGGCGAACGGACCGACGACCATCGAGGCGGACGAAGAGCTGTCCCGGCGCGGCATCTTTGCGATCCCCGATTTCCTCGCGAACGCCGGCGGCGTGACCTGCAGCTACTTCGAGCAGGTGCAGAGCAACACGAACTACTTCTGGCCGAAGGATGAAGTCCTCGGCAAGTTGGACACGAAGATGACGACCGCCTTCCACGACGTGCTGGAGACGTCGAAGCGGAAGAACGTCAGTCTGCGTGAGGCGGCGTATCTGATCTCGATCAGCCGCGTGGCGCAGGCGTGTCACGATCGCGGTTGGGTGTAGGCTCCCAGGCGTCATCCTGAGCCCCGTAGAGGGCGAAGGATCAACGGAGCCCTCACGACCGGCGTGCCGTTGGACGCTTGACGTGAGGGCTCACGTGATCCTTCGCTCCGCTCAGGATGACGAGGGCTCCGCTCAGGATGCGAGGGCACCATGAAGACCTTCGAGCGCACGTTTTTCGACGCGCGGGCGCGCTTCCAGACCATCGGGGGCGGTGCGCTCGGGGGGAAGGCCAGTGGGCTCGCTCTGGCCAATGACGTTCTGGCCGATCGCCGGTTCGCGGTCGAAGTCGGGATCCCGAGCCTCGCCGTCCTCGGTACGGACGTCTTCGAAGAGTTCGTTACCCGCAACGACGTGAATGCCGAGGACGACGACGCCATCGCGCGCGCGTTTCAGCGCGGTGACCTTCCGCCGCGGGTCGTCGGCGATCTGCGCGCACTGATCGAGCAGGTGCGCACGCCGCTCGCGGTGCGCTCGTCCGCATTGCACGAGGACGAGCTCGCGCATCCGAGCGCGGGTGCCTATCTGACGAAGATGATCCCGAACAACGATCCTTCCGCGGACAACCGCTTCCGCAGGCTGACCGAGGCGATCAAGCTCGTGTGGGCGTCGGCGCGGTTCCACGGCGGCGATGATCCGATGGCGGTGATCCTTCAGGAGGTCGTCGGTACACGCTTTCACGATCGCTTTTACCCGCACGTTTCCGGTGTCGCGCGCTCGTGGAACTTCTACCCGAGCGGTAACGCTCGCCCGGACGAAGGCGTCGTCAGTCTCGCCCTCGGCCTCGGCAAGACCATCGTCGACGGCGGCATTTGTTGGACCTACAGCCCCGCGTGGCCGACCGCTCCCGCTCCGTTCGGATCGCCGGACGAGCTCGCGCGGTCGACGCAGACGGAGTACTGGGCCGTCCGCATGGGGAAGCCTCCCGAGTACGATCCGATCCGCGAGACCGAATATCTCCAGCACGGCACGCTCGCCGACGCGGAAGAGGATGGGACGCTACGCAGAATCGCGTCGACGCTGGACCGCGCGTCCGGCCAGATCCGCATGGGCACCGGCACGCCCGGCCCGCGCGTGCTGGACTTCGCGCCAATGCTCGCCCTGCGCGAGCCGCCGATGAACGACGTCGTGCGCGAGCTTCTGGCGATCTTTTCCGAGGCGTTGCACGCACCGGTGGAGATCGAGTTTGCGATGACCTTCGATCCGAATCGGTTCGCGTTCCTGCAGGTGCGGCCGATGAACGTGCCGTCCGAGGTCGTCGAAGTCGAAGACGCAGAGCTGCATCGCGGGATCGTCTCCTCGACGCGCGTCCTCGGCAATGGCACCATCGGCGACGTGCGCGACATCATCTACGTGAAGACGGCCGACCGCCTCGACACCCGCTCCATCGCGAGCGATCTGGCGCGGATGAATCGAGAGGTGGAGAAGTATGTGCTCATCGGCTTCGGCCGGTGGGGCAGCTCCGATCCGTCGCTGGGGGTTCCGGTCGTGTGGCGCGACATCGACAAGGTTCGCGCGCTCGTCGAGGCGATGACGCCGGCGATGAACGTCGAGCCGTCGCAGGGCTCGCACTTTTTCCACAACCTCTCGGCCGCGGGCGTGCCGATCTTCACCGTGCCGCTCTCCGCTCGCGCGCGGATCGACTGGGAATGGCTCGCGGGCGCGCCGCTGGTGAGCGAGACCGCGCACGTACGGCATGTGCGCAGCGAGGAACCGCTCGAGATCCGTGTCGATGGACGGACGGGCCGGGGAGTGATTCGGACCGCCGCCGTCCCGGCGGCTGACGCGCACGCGTCTCGCGTGCGCCCGTGCGGGCGGGACGCCCGCACGTCAGCCGGAGGGGACGCCGGCGGTCCCGAGGAGACCTCATGAACGCCGACGAGCTCCTCCTCTCTCTCCAGGAACGGGCGAAGGAGTTGAACTGTCTCTACCAGGTCGAGGAGCACTTCAGCCGGCCGAGTGCATCGATGCGCGAGGTCGTCGAGGGCGTCGTCGCCAGCATCCCGCAGGGATGGCAATACTCCGAGATCTGCGTCGCGCGGATCGTCGTGGGCGATCTGGTCGTCCAGTCGCCGCAGTTCCGCGAGACGCAGTGGCGACAGGACGCGGATGTCATCGTGCAGGGCGAGGAGGCCGGACGGATCACGGTCTGCTATCTCGAAGAGCGCCCGGACGCGGGCGAAGGTGCGTTCCTGCCGGAGGAGCGCAAGCTCCTCGAGACGATCGCCGACCGGCTCGAGCGGCGCATCCAGCACGAGAACCTCCGTCAGGTCTTCGAACAGCGGCCATCGGTCGAGTGGCGGATCGTCCTCGATCTCCTCCGGCGGACGGACGCGAAGCTGCTCGCGCGGATCACGCGCAAGATGCTCTATCACCTCGCCTGGTCGGGCGTCGCCGCGGCGAACCGCATCATCGAGGAGTACAGCGCGCCGGTCCGCGACGGTGAAGTCGACGGGAACCGCCCGCTGGCGCGCACCAGCGCGCAACTGGTCGGCGCCAGCGAACAGATCTTCGCCATCGCCGCGGAAGCGATGTCCGAGCAGGAGATCCTCACCGGCATCCAGAAGTGGATTCAGGAAGATCGCTCGGGCTTTCTCGTGCGGATCCTCGAAAACCCCGCGGCGTCGCTCGGGGAGATCGCGAATGCCATCGAACGCTTCCATCACCTCGTGCCACAGGGCGTGGAGCTCTCCATCCCCCGCGAGCGGGCGTTCCGCGTGTCGCTGATCCGCCGCCTCCTGAGCGACGACCCGAAGTTCATCAGCATCGCCAAGCAGTACCTCAGCGTCGAGGATTTTTACGGACTGCTGCGCCGCGTGATCTATCCGGCCGGCAGCCACGGGAAGCTCGGCGGAAAAGCGGCCGGGCTCCTGTTGGCCACGCAGTTGATCCAGAGAGAGGCCCCCACCTCACCGCTGCTGGCCAGCATCCGTGCGCCGAAGACCTGGTATCTGACCTCGGACGTGATCCTCACGTTCATCAACAGCAACGATCTCGAGGAGATCGTCGAGGTCAAGTACGAGAAGCTCGAGCACGTCCGGCAGGAGTATCCGTACATCATCCACATCTTCAAGAACTCGCCGCTCCCGCCGGAGATCATCAACGGCCTCTCGGTGGCCCTGGACGACCTCGGCCCCATGCCGCTGATCGTGCGCAGCTCGAGTCTCCTCGAGGACCGCCACGGCACGTCGTTCGCGGGCAAGTACAAGAGCCTCTTCCTCGCCAATCAGGGGACGAAGCAGGAGCGGCTGCAGGCATTGATGGATGCGATCACCGAAGTGTTCGCGTCGACGTTCGGACCCGATCCGATCGAGTACCGTGCCGAGCGCGGACTCATCGACTACCACGAGGAGATGGGCATCCTGATTCAACAGGTGGCGGGGACGAAGGTCGGACGCTACTACCTGCCCGCCTTCTCCGGCGTGGGGTTCAGCCACAACGAGTTTCGCTGGTCGCGCCGCATTCGCCGCGAGGATGGACTGTTGCGGATGGTGCCGGGTCTCGGCACGCGGGCCGTGGACAGGCTCTCCGATGACTACCCGATCCTCGTCGCTCCCGGGCAGCCGTCGCTGCGCGTGAACGTCACCCTCGACGAGAAGGTGCGTTACTCGCCGCGCATGATGGACGTGATCAACCTCGAGAGCAATTCGATGGAGACGGTGGAAGTGCGCGAATTGCTCCGCGAGTGCGGCGACGAGTACCCGATGATCAAGGAGCTCGTCTCGATCCTTCAGGACGATCGTCTGACCCAGCCGGCCGGACTCGGCTTCGATCCGAAGCACGACGAGGTGGTGATGACGTTCGAAGGGCTGATCGCGCGTACGAACGTCATCGAACAGCTCCACACGCTCCTCGACCTCCTGCAGAGCGAGTTTCGCATGCCGGTGGACATCGAGTTCGCGCACGACGGAAAGGACCTCTACGTGGTCCAGTGCCGTCCGCAGAGCCAGGCTTCCGACGCGCAGCCGGCGCTGATCCCGCACGACCTCCGGCCCGAGCAGATCGTCTTTACCGCGAACCGGCACATCTCGAACGGATCGGTCACGGGGATCACGCACATCGTGTACGTCGATCCGCAGCGCTACGGCGAGCTGCCCGATCGCGCGGGAATGCTCGCCGTCGGGCGCACGGTGAGCCGGCTGAACGCGATCCTGCCGAAGCGGCAGTTCATCCTCATCGGTCCCGGACGCTGGGGGAGCCGCGGCGACATTCGCCTGGGCGTCAGCGTCACCTATTCGGACATCAACAACACGGCCATGCTCGTGGAGGTGGCGAGGCAGAAACGCGACTACGTTCCCGAGCCCTCCTTCGGCACGCACTTCTTCCAGGACCTCGTCGAAGCATCGATCCGTTATCTCCCGCTCTACCCCGACGAGCCGGGTATGGTGTTCAACGAGGAGCTCCTCCTCGGCGCCGAGAACGAGCTGGCCGAGCTGTTGCCCGGCGCGGCATCGCTCGCCGGCGTGATTCGCGTGATCGACGTCCGCCGCGCGAAGGGGATGACGCTGCAGGTGTTGATGAACGGCGAGTCGGGCGAGGCCGTGGCGATGCTGGTGTAGGAGCCTATTTCGGCCCTTCCAGGATCCCGTGCCGGAGAGCGTACCCGACCACTTCCGCGCGATTGTGCAGGCGCAGCTTGTCGAGGATGTTCCTCACATGGAACTTGACCGTGTTCTCGCTGAGGCCGAGGCGTTTGGCCAGTTTGCGGTTGGACGTCACTCCTTCGACCATCAGCTCGAGAACCTCACGCTCGCGCGCGGTGAGCGTCTCCTGGTTCGTTGCGGGTGCGGCGGGCTCGGGCGGTTTCGCGAACTCCTGCAGGAGCTTGCGCGCGAGCGTCGGCGTGAGCGCGGGCTCGCCCCGTGACGCGCGGTCGAGCAACTCGAAGAACGTGTCGGCCTCGAGATTCTTCAGCAGATAGCCTTGTGCGCCGGACTTGATCGCGTCGAAGAGCTTGGCCTCCTCTTCCGACGCGGTGAGGATGACGACCTTCAGGTCGGGCATTTCCGTCGCGATGATCCGCGTCGCGGCGATGCCGTCCAGCTCCGGCATCTGCACGTCCATCAGTACGAGGTCGGGCCGGAGTTGTCGCGCCAGCTCCACGGCTTCGTGTCCGTTCTTCGCTTCGCCGACGACGTCATGACCCTGGGCCAGAAGGAGGCTGCGGAGGCCGTCGCGAAACAGCGCGTGGTCGTCTGCGATGAGGATGCGCACGCTCGCAGTATAAGGGTGTCACAGCCTCTCAGGATGACGGGGTCGCATCGGCAACGGGCAGCTCGAAGCGCACACGGGTGCCGCCGCCGAGCGTGCTGTCGATGGTCAGCGTTCCTCCGATGCTCTCGGCTCGCTCGCGCATGGTGGAGAGTCCGAACTGCGGGAACTCGCCGCGAGCGCGGGCGTCGGCATTGAAGCCGAGGCCGTCATCGGCGATGAGAGTCACGAGTCGGTCGCCTTCCCGGTCGATCTCCACGCGTGCGGTCATGGCTCGGGCGTGTTTGCGCACGTTCGTGAGCGCCTCCTGCACGATGCGCACGACCTGCAGCTCCTGCGTCGGACGAAGCGACACGGACGAGTCGATGCGCAGCGACGTCGAGACGTGACTCATCTCCTCCCAGCGCTCGAGGTACTCGCGGAGGACCTCATGAAGGGACCGGTTCGGTCCGGGCAGCGTGCGCAACCCGACGATGGACTCGCGCACGTCGCTGTACGCCTGGCGTGCGCTCGTCGCGAGCTCCCGCAGTTGGGCTCCCGCTTCCTCGGTCTTCTCGCGCTTGAGATACATCTCCGCGGCCTGGACCTTCGTGTTCACATAGCCGAGGACCTGGGCCAGGCCGTCGTGCATCTCGTGTGCGATGCGCAGCCGCTCCTGGGCGATGGCGAGATCGGCGACCTGCTCGTGCAGGTGTGCGTTGTCGATGGCCAGAGCGGCCTGCAACGCGAAGCGCACCAACGTCTCCTCGTCATCGGCCGTGAAGATGCCGGTCTGCTCTTTCTCGGTGAGGTAGAGGTTGCCGAGAAACGGTCCCTTGCAAGGGATCGGAACGGCGAGCAGCGAATGCATCGGGGGGTGGTTGGGAGGGAATCCGTGCGACTGCGGATGCTTCGTCAGATCTTCGAGGCGGAGGCGCTGGCCTTGGCGCAGCACGACTCCGAGGAGGCCGTGCCCGACGGGCGGGGGCCCGATCGCCGCACGCCGTTCCGGCGATACCCCGGAGGTGATGAAGGAGATGATGTGGTTGTCCTTGTCGGTAACCGAGACCGCGCCGTACGTCGCGCCGACGAGCCTTCGGGCCTGCTCGACGACTTTGCGCAGCACGATCTCGAGCGAGAGCTCGGCGGTCACGTCCAGGCCGGCGCTGTGCAGCGCGAGTAGCTCCTCGTTCTGCCGCTGGAGGCGCTCCTGCATCTCGTCGACGAAGCGGAAGATCACCGCGGCGAAGACGACGATCGCGGCCACGTACAGGAGGTCGAGGGCCACTCGCTTCTCCCACGAGACGAAGCCGATGATCACGGCCCGCCCGAGCTCGAGCACGATGACCCCGGCGATGGGGATTACGACCGCAATCATCCGCAGGCGCTTCAGGGTCATCGTCTCATCCTCCCTCCCTCCGCGATTCCAGCTCCGCCACCGCTCCCTGGAAGGCGGGCGACAACCAAAGGTACGGCCCCACGAACGTCATCGCGTTCTGCGTGAACAGCTCGCGGTAGAAGGTGGCCGGTCTGCGGATGAAGGACGCCAGGTCGCCGATGATCTCGTCTTCCTTCGTCAGCACCTCGAGGTACGCGACGCCGTCGGTCGCGTCGGCGATGGCGTGTACGCCGGCGCGCAACTCGTCGTCCTTCACGTAGTGCATCACGTCGGAGCAGACGACGAGGTCGTACACGCCGAGGTCGAGCGCGGGCAGGTCGGCGAACGACGCCTGATGGATGTTGCGCTTCGCGCCGAAACGACGTACCACGTAGTCCGACGGATCGAGGCCTACGTACTTGACGCGCGGGCGCAGCGCCTGGAGGTGGGGAAGCCAGGCACCTTCACCGCATCCGACGTCGAGGACGGTGCGGAGCTGGCGGCGCAGGAAGTACTCCGCCGAAGCGACCGCGATCTGCACCTTGCGGCGCACCTCGGCGTGGGAGTTCACGCGCGTGGTGCGGCTGCGGTACCAGCGGTCAAAGTACGCGCGATCGTAGGTCTTGGTCATGATCGTCCGCGCGATGCACGCCGATTCCCCACCGACGCAGTCTGGCCACGACGCGCGGCATTCTCCCTTCGATCTTGTCGAGCGACTTGATGGCGAACTTGCTCTGCGGAAAGAGGACCAGTACGGCCAGGAGGAAGAAGATCCATCCCTGCATGATCGGCAGCAGCGCGCCGATCACGCCGAGGATGGCGAAGATGATTCCGAGGGTGATGCGGAGGAACAGGCTCATGGGCGCGGGGAGTTTAGCGGACGCGCGCCCGCGGCTCCGAACCGCTTCGGTGACGAAGATGCCGATGATGGCCACGGCCGAGAGCCCGAGGAGCGCGATCTCGATGGCGATCATCAGCGCGGTTTGGGGCGGAACTCGCCTGCGTCGAGATACTCCACCGGGATCTTCTGGAACTCGGTGACCCCGTACTTCGCGGCCAGCTCGTCGTCCGACAACCCCTCGACGAGAACGAGTCCTTCGACCTCGCCGGTGCGGCCCTCGAGCTCCCAGCCGGTCCAGATCTCCGAATCGCTGTACGGCTTCAGCGAGATCTTCTGAAGGTATCGCGCCATGCGAAGCCGATTGTATACGGCCCGGCCGGCGCAGGGGGCCCGTGACCCGTGACTCGTGACCCGTGACCCGTGACTCGTGACCCGTGACTCATGGTCCGCCGGGCAGGCGCCAGAGGTGGAGCAGAAGGGGGGCAGGGCGGAGCACCGGTTTCCGGACCGGTCACCGGTCACGGGCCACGGGCAACCGGTCACGGGCAACGGGTCACGGGCCACGGGTCACGGGCCACGGGCAACGGGTCACGGGCAACGAGCAACGGGCCACCGGCGAGGTAGAGGGCAGGCCCTCTGCCCTCTGATCTACACGGCTCGTCCTTTGCGGCGCTGATCGGGATAGGCCGCGAGGAAGTCGCGCAGGGCCTGCATCGCCTCGGCGACGCCTTCGGGGATGGTTCCGGAGCGAAGCCAGTAGCAGCCGGGATCGAGAAGGCTCCGCAGCACCTCCATGAATTGATTCAGGGAGAGGTGCGTGGTCTGGTAGATCTTCCCCTTGGTGCTCTCCTGCCGCACGCGCTGGAGCTTCGCGATGATGCGTGCGGCGAGGTAGTAAGGCGTCTGCAGGACGTCGAACTCCTCCTGGGACATCCGCGGACCCTTCGTCAAGTGTTGCCGGTTGATCGTTGCCTGCAGGAACTCGAGGATCACGACCGCGGCCGTCTTGGGGATCGCGCCGCAGCGCCCGCTGGCGATCGTCTCATCGAGAAACGCGATCAGCGTCTTGATCTGCTCGCTGTCCGGATAGACGAGCTCTCGCAACCCATAACGCTTCGCGATCGTGCGCTCGTCCAGGGCGGGCAGGGGCGTTTCGCGAGTCTTGAATTCGTCGGCCATGCGGTTCAGCGCCACGCCATCTCGAACGTGCAGGTCTTGTCGCCATGGCACTGACACTTCGTCTCCGAGACTTTGGGATCCTTGCCGCCGTGGCGGAGGATCGACTCCATGAAGTATCCGATCGCGCTCGCGCAGAACACGGGGCTGTGGCAGGGGTAGTTCGCGTAGATCATCCGGGTCCCGGACGAGGTTTTCTCGAACCGCACCGTGCCGAACTTCTGATACTGGTCATGGAACTGCGCATTGTTCTCGAGGAACTGCACGAGCTCCGCGGAGTCCAGCGACTTGTAAATGCGGCCGATGCCCAGCTCCGCGGACGCGGCGCCGATGAGGGCGAGGACGTTCGGATACTTCGCCTTCAGCTCGTTGTGGATCGCGCGATCGAGCTCGATCAGAGACTCGAATTCGCACCAGCTCGAGGCCAGCGGCGTACGGACGTAGCTGCGCGTTCGCGGCGAGAGCTTGTCGAGGAAAGCGGCGAAGCCTTCCTGCCCGAGGACGTCCTGGAGAAACTGCCGGCGGCCGCCGAACATCACGCCTTTCACTTTCGCGATCGACGGATCGGGGCCGACGAGGACTTCTTTGCCTTCGAGTCTCGGCGCCGGCGTGGGCACCTTCTCCCGCAGCAGAAGCGACATGCAGGCATTGTAGTGGAGCGACACTACGTCCGATGAATGCGGAACAGCTCGGGGACGAAGTCGCCGTCGCTCGCCTCGCGGGCCGCGAGCGCGATCTGAAAGTCCATCACGTCGGGCGGAACGGGATTCTGGTAGCCGTCGAGAACGTCGCGGAGCGCGTCGACCGGACTCAGTCCTTCCGTGCGCACCGAGCGGTAGAGCTTCACCGCGATCGACTCCGCCGCGCCGGGCGTGAGGAGCTTCGGAATCAATGGCTCGATCGTCGCGTAGTCGGTCTCCGCGAGCACCACTCCGCGGCGATTCGCGAGCGCGCGAATCAAGGCGAACCCTTCCGCCGGAGTGGTGGACGGGAAGATCGGGATCTTCACGTCGATCCGTCCGGGCCGCTTGAGGTCGACTTCGATCAGATCGGGCCGGCTCGAGGCGAGGATCCAGACGATCCGGCCGCGGTTCGCGGGATTCGACATCTGTTCGGCGAACATGCCGTAGATGCGACCGGACAGTCCCGAGTCGCTCGTGCCCGCATCGCGCTTGCCCAGTGCCTGGTCCGCCTCGTCGATGAAGACGAAGCAGCGCCCCAGTCCCTTCAGGAGACGGAAGATCTTCTCGAGATTTCCCTCCGTGCTGCCGACCCACTTGTCGCGAAAGTTCTTCAGCTTCACGACCGGTACGCCGGCCTCGCCGGCGAGGCATTCCACGAGATAGGTCTTCCCCGTGCCGACGGGACCGCAGAGGAGGTAGCCCATCGGCATGGCGTGGACGTCGTTCATGTGCCAGAGCTTGATGTCCTGGCGCAGCCACGTTTTGAGCTGCTCCTGCGCGTGGAAGTCGTCGAGGGTGCGCCTGGACTCGATGAACTCGATCAGACCCGCGGAGTCTTTCTCCACGAGCTCCTTGCGCATCGCCACGAGGTCCTTTGCGTGCAGGACTTCCTTTGCGTGCGATTTCACGCGGAGGAGATTCTCGACCGAGGTGAGCGTCGAGCCGGTGAGCTGCGCGGCGAGCGTTTCGTACGACGGCGCGAACTCCGCGAGCGTCGTGGCGTGGTCTCTGGCGAGGAAGGCCAGAGCATCGCCGAGCTCCTCGGAGGTCGGCAGCGGCACTTCGATCGCCGCGGCGCGCGGATGGTTGACGAGCAATGGATGGAGATCGTTGAGGTTCTCCGCGACGAGGAAGGTCGCCAGGGCGTGACGCGTGAGCGCGTCGTCGGCCGCCCAGTCGCGCATGAGCAGGGCCAGCGCGCTGAGATCGTAGTTGAGCGCGCCGGGAAGCGCGGGAGCGACGAGGTGCGCCGCCTTCATGAGAAATCCGATCTGGTACGAGTCCTGTCCGAGGCGGGCCAGGTTCGCGGAGTAGCGGAAGAAGCGCGTGAGCCATTCGGTGGCCTGGCGCGGCGCGCGCGGCAACTCGGGATTCTCTTTGTATCCGGGCCATCGCGTGACGATCTCGCCGCCCTTGTCGATCCTGACGCCATTGCCGAGGTCGTAGCTGAGGACGACATCGAAGCGGGGGAGGATCAGGCGCGTGAGGAACTCGTAGAGCGAACCGAGCCTGCCGTCGATGAGAAAACGGTCGTTGACGTTGCCGTACAGGAGGAACTGGTTCGCCGCGTGGCTCTCGTAAAGCGTGGCGAGTTTGGATGCCCAGACAGGAAGGCTCATGCGCGTATCAGAGCCGGCGAGTCGTCGAGTCGTCAAGTCGTCGAGTCGTCGAGTTGTCAAATTGTCAAATCGTCGAGTCGTCCGAGGGTGAACTCATCATTCGTGGACTCGAAGACTCGTCGGCTCGAAGACTAAGACTCGGAGACTCGATGAGACGGGGACGGGCAAGGAGCTCGGACACATGGACCCTGAAATATTCAGCGCCAGAACGAGGTGATCCGCAATTGTGGCCGCGAAACTGGCGTGTAATGGGGGAACGAGGCCGAAGCCGAAGCGTCTTCGATTAGTATGAAGCGGTGAGTGACGCTCTCGAAACGCTGCGCGCTCTGGCGGCAGACACGCGCGACTTGCGGCTGCTTGTCGTCTTCGGATCGCGAGCTCGCGGCGATGCGCGCCCCGGTTCCGACTGGGACCTCGCCTATCTCGCCGGTCCCGGGTTCGATCCTGGCGTCCTTCTCGTCGGAGCGACGGAAGCGTTCGGCGCCGACCGGATCGACCTCGTCGATCTGACTCGGGCGGGTGGGCAGCTCCGCTATCGCATCGCCCGAGACGGGCGAATCGTCTACGTCACCTCCGGTGACGAGTGGGACGCATTCCGCATCGACGCCGTGACATTCTGGTGCGATGTCGAGCCGGTTCTTCGCCGCGCGTATGAGGACAAACTGGAGGCACTGCCGCGTTGAGCGCGCTCGACCGTGATGTTCTTGCAGAGCGGACTCAGACCGTGCAGCGTCATCTGGCGCGCGTCGCGGCTCGGCTGCCGGACGACCCGGCTGAGCTGAGACCCCTCTCCGATGCGTCGGACGCCGTGATCCTTCACCTCTGGCAGGCGACGCAGATCGTCATCGACATCGCCGTGGCCGCATGTATCGCCGCGAATCTCGGCACGCCGGCCGGTTACGGCGACGCGTTTCGCCGGCTCGAGGCCGCAGGAATCATCGACACACCGCTCGCCGATCGTCTGGTCCGGGCTGCCGGATTTCGCAATGTGATCGCGCACGCGTACGAGACCCTCGACCTGCTGCGCGTCCACCAGGCGGCGAAAGAGGGACCTTCAGACCTGCTCGCCTTCCTGGGACGCCTCGCGCGACGGGTCGCGCCGAGTTGAGCCAGCCGGCGCCCGGTCACGCCGTCGCCGTGCTCTTCGGCCCCGTCGGGCTGCGGCCGGTGCTCCTCTGCCTGGCCGGACCGGAGACTCCCGAGGAGGGGACCATCCGGTTGGGAGAACGAACGTGGATCGAGGCCCCCGCGCACGGGCGTCCGCCCAAACAGTCCGTCGTGGTATCAGTGATTGCGGCTGCGAACGACTGTGAGCCTCGTCCCTTCGCGGAAGACAAGATGCCGTCCCGACTCGGCCACGCTTGGGGCTCGACGACTGGTCGGCTCGAAGACTCGACGCCCTCGACGGCTTGCGAGTCTACTCGGCCACTCGTGGGCTCGACGACTCGTCGGCTCGAAGACTCGACGACTCGAACTGATCGATGTTGCCGAGAAGTCTGGAGGTGAGCTCGACGTTCGCCGAGATCGCGGTCGGGCGGCCGCGAAGGGCCGCCTCCTCGAGGGCGAAGTCGAACTGCGTCTCGATACGGGCGAGGTCGGCGTCGATCTCGGCGAGGGAGACTTCCTTGTGCTGGATGTTGTGGAGGCGCTCGCGGAGGAGGCGGAGCGTCGCCTCGTGCGAGGCGCGGGCGGCGGGCGACGGCGCGCGCGCGAGCTCGCCCTCGTAGGCCCGGATCTGTTTGTGCAACTCGGTCTCGTCGGACTGCGGCGCGACCACGAGGTTGCGCTGGGCCACGAGCAGGTTCAGGTACAGCCAGGTGAGCTTCCGCAGGGCGTCGCGGTTGCTCTCCGTGAACAGATCGTCGTTCGCCGGCTCGCGATAGAGCGCATCGAGCCGCACGCGCTTCTGCTCGAGCTTCACGTAGCGCTGCCGCGCCGCACCGCCGACGCGCGCGAGCAGCTGCTTGCGCGCCTCCTCGGTATCGCCGTGGAGGCCCTGCGTGCGGCGGTCCTTGATCCACTGTTGGAACCCGGCATTCGACGCCATGGTGAAGAGGTAGATGAGCTCTCCCGCTCCGGCGACGACCCAGAGACTCGGATCCCAGAATCCGGCGATGCCGACGGCGACGACGCCGAGCGCGTTCCACGGAAGACGCAGCAGCGGAATGTCGGGTCTCGCGAAGAAGGCGTGCCAGAGGTAGCGCATCGGTTGTCGGTTGTCGGTTGTCGGTTGGCGGGGGAGTGGACGGTCGGCGGTGGGGGAGGGCGGTCTCCAGCCAACCGCCAACCGTCAACCGCCAACTATTCGGTCGTCGCCGGTCCCATCGCCTTCACCGTTTCGCTCGGCGGCGTCGTCGTTTCGGCGGTGGTCTCGAGCGTGAGTCCTTCTTTTGCCGCGAAGTCGGCGAGGGCCTGATCGGCGAGGGCCTTCTGTTCCTCGTCTTTGATCAGGAAGTCGGTCGTGTTCAGGGAGTCGCGGGCCACGCGGGCGCGGCCGGCTGCGACCTCGCGCTCTTCCTCGACCATCTTGTGGAGGCGGTCGAGCGTGTCGCCCGATCCTCCGATGGAGGTGATCATTCCGGAGGCCATCTCGGTCAGCTCGGCGGTGGCCTTCTTGATCTTCAGGTCACTGAGCGAGCTGCGGAGGCTCTCGATCTTCGCCTGCGCGGCGCGGACCGACACGTCGCGGGCCTTGATCAGTTCTTTGTAGGTCGTCTCGGCCTGCTCGAGCTGCGTGCGATTCTCGGCGAGCTCCCGCTGCACGGTCTGGAGACGCAGGGCGTAGTTGCCGGCGGCCTCGCGGTTGTTCGCGCGCAGGTTCGCGGCGGTCTTCGCGCGCAACTCGCGCTCCTCACCCTCGAGCTTGCGGATCTGCGTCATGAGCCGCTCGCAGAGTCCGGCGTGCGCGGCCAGACCTTCGTTGTAGTTTGCGATCTGTTTGCGGAGATTCTCCTTCTCCACTTCGAGCAGCGCTTCCGGATTGCGGCGCTCGACTCCGGAAATGAACAGTCCGAAGAAACCGCGGATGATGTTCGCCAGTCGTTTGAACATGCGGGGCTCCTTTGTGGCGCGCAAGTGTATCGCGAGGCGCCGCGGCGAATGCCATCATCCGGTGGCACCCTTCGTGCGTCGCGTGCGTCCATGGCCGGCGCGGTTCTGGTGGTCGATGACGATGTCTCCCTCGCGGACTCGCTGCGCCGGGAGCTCGCATCCGATGATGTGATGATCGAGTCGGCCGTCGACGCCTCCGCCGCTTGCGCGCTGCTCGACGAGCGCAGGTTCTGCGGGCTCGTGCTGGACCTCGTCCTCGAGGACAGCAACGGCTTCGAGGTGCTGCGTCATCTCGAACGCCAGCGGATCAACATCCCCACGGTGGTCGTCACGCAGAAGCTGCCGGCCTACGTGAAGGAGATGCTGAGTGAGGAGCAGGTGAAGCTCGTGTTCCCGAAACCGGTCGACCCACGACTCCTGGGCGTCGTCGTCATGGGCATGTGCGGGATCGCAAACTAGCCGGCACGGCCGGCAGCGCTGGTTGCTCCGCCTTACGGCACCTTTTCGGTGGATTCGGCGGTCGCGGCTTCGGGCGGCGCAGCGCGCCTGACGTTTCTTACCGAGGGGAAAGCGCTCGCTGCTCGTCTTTGGGCGTCGAAGAAGACGAGCGCCAGCTCGACGCGGCAATCACGCTTGACAGGCCGTCGCGGACGCTCCTAAACTGCGCCGATCCACAAACCGACCGGTCGGCCGGTAAAACCGGAGGATGACGAAGATGACCCGACGGCTCCTGATCTGCCTGCTCCTCCCATTCCTTGGGGGCCTGTTGGCCCTCCCTGCGCTCGCCCAGATCGACAAGGGCTCGATTGAAGGCGTCGCATTGGATCAAAGCCGCGCCCCGCTCCCGGGCGTGTCGGTCATGGTCACGCGCCCCGAGACGGGCTTCGAGACGATGGCCGTGACCGACACGTCGGGAACGGCGCGCTTCCCGGCCCTCACGCCGGGCGACTACGAGGTGACCTTCTCGCTCGAAGGCTTCGCTCCCGCGACCCAGAAGGTCGTGCTGCGCATCGGGCAGCAAGCGAAGCTGAGCGTGGCGATGCAGGCCTCGACCAGCGAGACGATCACGGTCAGCGCGGACGCGCCGATCGTCGACGTCCACAAGGTCGATTCGTCGACGAACATCGTCCCGGAGCAGATCGCGACGCTGCCGGTGCGAGACCGTGACTTTCAGAACCTCGCGTTCATCGCACCCGGCGTGCAGCGCGAGCGGGGCGGCTTCCGCTTCATCACGGGCGGCCCGGTCGTCGGCGCGGGCGGCAACGCTTCGCAGGCCACGATCTTCGTCGACGGAGTGGATCTGACGGACCAGGTGAACGGCCTCGCCCGGGCGCGCTTCAGCCAGGACGCCGTCCGCGAGTTCCGCGTGATCACGAACCGCTTCGATACGGAGATCGGCGGCTCGGCCGGCGGCGCGCTGTCGATCGTGACGAAGTCCGGCACGAACGATCTGCACGGCACGGTCCTCGGCTTTTTCCGGGATGCCTCGCTGCGCTCGAAGGGGGCTCTCGATCTGAGGAAGAACGACGACTATACCCGCCGCCAGCTGGGTCTCACCCTCGGCGGCCCGTTCGTGCGCGACAAGGCGTTCTTCTTCGGCTCGGTCGAACAGATCAACGAGGAAGACATCACGCTCTTCCGTCCGGGCGGCGCGTTCGCGGGCCAGGCCGCGGACATCGACATCCCGGTCGACCAGACGCTCCTCTTCGGCAGCGTGAGCTTCCTCTTCAGCAATTCGATGACCGGCGGCATCAAGGGCGTATACGAGAAGTACGATCGCGAGAACTTCCGCGTCGGCGGCGTCGCCGACCAGTCTTACGGACAGTTGCTCGAGCGCCGCAACTGGAACATCACCGGTGAGCACAGCTGGTCGCTGGCCGCGACCTCGACCAACGAGCTCCGCGCGCAGTACGGCGCGCGACGCTTCTTCGAGCCGACGAGCTCCAACGGCGTGGCGGAGTGGTTCTCCAGCGGCAACACGCTGCAGACAGGCGGAAACATCCTCGGCGATCTCCTGGGCGACGGCACGACCTTCGAGATCCGGGACACGTTCCATCATCGCTTCGCGGCCGGGCGCGGATCGCACGATCTCAAGGCCGGTGCGTCGTGGCAGCACATCGACGAGCGCTTCCGTCTCGACACGTACGAGACGGGACTCTTCATCTATCTCACCGACACGCGCGCGCTGCCGCTGGCCTACGCGTACGGCGTCGGCTCCTCCGACGTCGAGAGCGACACGAACGTCTTCGGTTTCTTCGTCGAGGACTCGTGGCGTCCGAATCCGAAGCTCGTGCTGAACGCGGGCCTGCGCTACGACATCGACACGAACGGGATGAACGAGGGCTTCACGCATCCGCTCATCCCCGAGCCACGCGACGGCGACAACGACAACATTCAGCCGCGGGTCTCGTTCAGCTATGACCTGCGCGGCGACGGCACGAACGTGGTGCGCGGGGGGGCGGGGATCTTCACGGGACGCCTGTTGCTCGTTCCCGCGCTCACGGAGTTACAGCAGAACGGCGTGACCGGCCGCGTGACGTACACGCGTCTCAACGGTGCGCTCTTCGGCCTGCCGGCGCTCGCGCTCGACGTGAACAATCCGACCACGACGGGCATCCCGTCGAAGCCGTCGATCGTCCTTCTCGGCGCGGACTACCACCACCCGGAGTCGACGCAGGCGTCGCTCGGCTACACGATGAAGCTCGGGTCGTCGCGCCTCTATCTGGACACCGAGGCGGTGTACGTGAAGGGCGAAGACGAGATCGTCATCCACGATCTCAACTGGAACGGCAACGCCGCTCCGGCGAATGCGCGCCGTCCCTTTGCGGCCTACGATCAGGTCAACGTCTACGACAACTCGGGGCGCTCGGAGTACAAGGCCCTGGTCCTGTCGCTGAACGGCAACATCCGCCGCAGCGATCTGATCACCGCGTCGGTCACGTTCGCGGACAAGAAGAACATCAGCGACGACTTCAGTCCCGACTTCCCGACGGGATACCCGAACGATCCGGCGGACATGGATGCGGAGTGGGGTCGGGCGCGCGGCGACGAGCGCTATCGCATCGTGCTCAGTGGCATGTTTCATCTGCCGTGGGGTCTGGTGGTCGCGCCGATCTACGAATACGGCTCGGGCCAGCCCTGGACGCACCGCCTGGGCTACGACGCGAACGGCGATGGCAAGAACTCGGATCGTCCGGCCGGTGTGGGACGTAATGAGGAGGATGGACCGCCGTTCCGTCAGCTCTCGCTGCGCGTGACGAAGCGATTCCTCTTGCCGATGGGACAGGTCGAGGCGATCGCGGAAGCGTTCAACGCGACGAACGTCGTGAACTACGACGTACAGTCGATCGTCACCGGGCAGTATCTGGCGGGTCCGAGCGCCACGGCTCCGGCTGGTGTGCTCAATCCGCGTTTCGGCCAGTACAACGCGACGCTCTCGCCGCGCGAGTTTCAGCTCGGCGTGCGCTGGATTTTCTGATGAACCTGAATCTACGGAACAAAGTCGTCATCGTCACCGGAGGCGCGGCCGGTATCGGCCGCGCCTCCGTGGAAGCGTTCAACACCGAAGGCGCGAAGGTCGTCGTCTGGGACGTGCCTGAAGTCGATGTCACCAAAGCCGACGTCGTCAAAGCCGCGACCGAGAAAGTGATCGCCGAGCACGGGCGGATCGATGTCCTCGTCAACAACGCCGGGATCGTGCGCGACGCCCAGCTCGTGAAGTGGAGGGACGGTGAAGTCGTCTCGACCATGGACGACGCCACGTTCGACGCCGTCATCAACGTCAATCTCAAAGGCGTGTTTCTCTGTACGCGCGCCGTGGTGCCGCACATGATCCGGAACGGAGGCGGCGTGGTGCTCAACGCGTCGTCGATCGTCGGACTCTACGGAAACTTCGGACAGACGAACTATGCCGCGACCAAGGCGGGCGTGATCAGCTTAACGAAGACGTGGGCGCGTGAGCTCGGCAAGTACCGGATCCGCGTGAACGCCGTCGCTCCGGGCTTCGTCGCCACGGAGATGGTGAAGTCGATTCCGCAGAAAGTCCTCGACGGCATCGCCGCGAAGACGCCTCTCGGGATCCTCGGCGACCCCGCCGACATCGCGAACGCCTACGTCTGGCTCGCGAGCGACGCCGCGAAGTTCGTGCATGGCGCGGTGCTCAGCGTCGACGGCGGACTGGTGACTGGAACCTGACGAAGTGCTGGGTGCTGAGTGCTGAGTGCGGGGTGGGTTGATCGCCCCAGCACTCAGCACCCCAGCACTCAGCACCCGGTACCCATATGGCCTACGCAAACATTGTCGCAACCGGCATCTATCTGCCGGAGATCGAGATCACGAACGATGCCCTGCGCGCGCGCTTCGACGCCGTCGCGCCGGAGTTCATCGACAAGATGGAGGCCTCGACGGGGATCCTCAGCCGCTGGTACGCGCCGGACGACTGGTCGGCATCGGACCTCGCGTTGCGCGCGTCCCGGCAGGCGCTCGAGCGCGCGGGGAAGACGGCCGAAGACCTCGACCTGATCATCCTCGGCACCGACTCGCCGGACTACATCACGCCCGCGACGTCGGTCGTGCTGCAGGGAAAGCTGGGGGCGAAGAACGCCGGCACGTTCGATGTCGGCTGCGCCTGCGCGTCGTTCCCGACCGCGATGTCCAGCGCGGCCGGGCTGATGGCGACGAACCCCGCGCTCGAGACCGTGCTGGTGGTGTCCGTCTACCAGATGCACAAGCTCGCCGCCGCGGACGATCCGATGATCTTCTTCTACGGCGACGGCGCGGGTGCGGCGATTCTCGAGCGGAGGGAAGAGCCCGGATTCGTCGGCGCGGCGTTTCAGGCCGACGGCACGTATGCGAAGAGCTGGCTCATTCAATCCGGAGGAACGGTCGAGCCGACGTCCGCGGCCGCGGTGCAGGAGGGGCGGCATCTCGTGAAGATGCTCGACCGCTATCCGCCCGAGATCAACAACGAGGGTTGGCCCAGGCTCGTCCGGAAGGTCGCGGAGAACGGCGGTTTCGCGGTGCACGACATCGACTTCGTGATCTTCACGCAGGTGCGCAAACCGACCATCGAGCTGGTCATGCAGGATCTCGAGCTGCCGATGGAGAAGACGCACACGATCATGGAGCACTGGGGTTACACCGGCTCGGCGTGCATCCCGATGGCGCTCGACGACGCGTTGCGGCAGAAGAAGATCCGGTCCGGCGATCTGGTCGTGATGATCGGTTCCGGCGTGGGCTACAACCAGGCCGCGGCCGCATTCAGGATGCCCAGGCGGGAGGCGCGGCTCTTTGGAGATTGAGTCCTCGACCGACTTCGTGCACATGACCCGCGCTGCCCTCGCCGCGGCGGGATTCGTGCGGAAGGAGTCGGCGGGGATGGTGTGGTGGGCCTCCCCTGTCATCCCGAGCGTCGAGCGAGGGACCTGGGCGGGCGGGGACGAGATGCACTTGCCTGCCGCCCCGCCCACCCAGGTCCCTCGCTCCGCTCGGGATGACAGCGGTGTTGCCCTCGTTCTCCTCCACGGCGTGAACGACCAGGCCGGCACCTGGTTCACCGTCGCGCCGGCTCTCGCGCAGCACTTCCGGGTCATCCTTCCCGACCTGCCAGGCCACGGCGAGAGCGATCCGCGCGACGGCGCGCTTCCGATCTCGATGATCGTCGATCGCATCGCCGCACTCCTCCCTGACGAGCCGTTCACGCTCGCCGGCAACTCCCTCGGCGGCTGGATCGCGATGCTCTGCGCGCTGCGTCATCCCGAGCGCGTCCGCACGCTGATCCTCGAAGCCTCCGGCGGACTCAGTCGTCCCTTCGCCGTTCCGGTGCTGGCGACGAATCGCGACGAAGCGGACCTGATTCTGCGCGCCGTCCACGGTCCGACTTACCAGGCGCCGGAGTGGGTCGTCGAAGGACTGCTCGCGCGCGCGCAGGATTCGCCGCTGCTGCGCGTGACGGAAGCGGAACAGCATTTCCTCGATGAGCGCCTCGGCGAGATCCGTGTGCCGGCGCACCTGATCTGGGGCGCGGACGACGGCGTCCTTCCTTTGTCGTATGCCGAGGAGTTGCAGCGCGGCATTCCCGGCGCGCGGTTGCACGTGCTCGAAGGGGCGGCGCACATCCCGCACCTCCAGCAACCGCAGAGGTTCCTCGAATGTTTGACGGCGATCTTCTGAGCGAGCGCGCGAGGGTCACCCCCGACCGCATCGCGGTCGTGTCGGTGGAGACCGGCGAGCGAATCACGTATGCAGAACTGAACGAGCGGGCCGAGCGCGCCGCATCCACGCTGCGCACGGTTCTCGACCCAGGCGACCGCTTCGGCATCCTCGCGCACAACTGCGTCGAGCTCCTGGAGCTCTTCTTCGCGGCTGGCAAAGCAGGTGTGATCGTCGTGCCTCTCTCCACGCGCGCGACGCAGCACGAGCTCGAGCACATCGTGGCCGACTGCGACATGAAGGCGGTGTTCTACGGTCCCGGTTTCGAAGCGATGGATCTCGAGATCCCGCGTTACGCAGCGAGCTGGCGAGAAGAAGGCGCCAACCGCCAACCGCCAACCGCCAACCCCGAGCAGACCTACTGCCTCCTCTACACCTCCGGGACCACCGGCAAACCCAAAGGCGTCATGATCCCCGGACGCCAGCTCTACTGGAACGGGTACAACACCGCGCTGAACTGGGGGCTGCGCGACGACGACGTCAGTCCGATCTTCACGCCTCTCTATCACGCCGGCGGCATCGCCGCGTTCCTCATCCCGCTCTTTTGCACCGGCGGCACGGTGGTCCTGCACAAGTCGTTCGATGCCGCCGAGGTGTGGCGCGTCATCGAAGAGGAGCGTTGCACCGTCGTTCTCGGAGTTCCGACGATCTGGAAGCTGCTGATGGATGCGCCGCAGTTCGCGGCGGCCGATCTCCGCCACGTGCGCTGGTTCATCTCCGGAGGCGCGCCGCTGCCGCGGTACCTCATCGACGCGCATCAGAAGCGTGGCATCGTTTTCAAACAGGGCTACGGCATGACCGAGGTCGGCGTGAACTGCTTCACGATGACGGTGGAAGACTCTTTCCTGAAGCCGGGGTCGATCGGCAAGCCGATGATGTTCACCGAGGTGAAGCTGGAGAACATGGATGGCGACCCCGGTGAAGAAATCGGCGAGATGGTCATCCGCGGGCCTCACGTCTCCCTCGGCTATTGGAACAACGAGGCCGCGACCGGCGAGGCCTACAGCGCCGACGGCTGGTTCCGCACGGGGGACCTCGCACGGCGCGACGAAGAGGGGTACTTCTTCATCGCCGGCCGCCGCAAGGAGATGTTCATCAGCGGCGGCGTGAACATCTATCCCGCCGAGATCGAGGCCGAGCTCGTGGCCCATCCGGGCGTTTCCGACGCGGCGGTCGTCGCGATCGCGGACGACACATGGGGCGAGGTCGGCGTGGCGTTCGTCGTCGGCAGCGCATCGGGCGACGAGCTCGCGCAGTACCTCGGCTCGCGTATCGCGAAATACAAGGTCCCGCGGCGCTTCGTCCACCTCGACGCACTGCCGCGGACGCCCTACGGAAAGGTCGTCAAGGAGGAGCTGCGGAGACTGCTGCGCTAGTATCGACGCAAATGACACAGGAAGAACGGTCGGAGAAGTCGAAACAACTCATTCTCGATGCCGCCCTGAAGCTGTTCTCGCACAAGGGCTACGGCGCCACGAGCGTGCGCGACATCGCGGAGGAGGCGGAACTCTCCAAGGGCAACGTCTACCATCACTTTCCCGACAAGGAAGCGATCTTCCGCGCCCTGATCGATCGCTACTTCGAGGCCATGTCCCAGCCGGACTTCCCGTTCAACCGCGTCCTCGCCGACGGCTCGTTCCCCGACAACCTCGAGACCCTCGGCCACGCGGTCCGCGACGTCATCCGCGACTACCGCGAGTACATCGCGTTGATCTATGTCGATGTCGTCGAGTTCGACGGCACGCACGTCCGCAAGTTCTACGAGAACATGGCCGAGCGCTTCGACGCCTTCATGAAGACCACGGGGATGGAGAAGGAGCTCAGCGAGAAACTGGCCCCGGGGCTGTCTCCTGTCTCCGCGGTCATGCTTGCCACACGCATCTTCTACAACTACTTCACGGTCGAGATCATCTTCGGCGTGAAGGACCACTTCGGCAAAGAGACGGACGCGGCCGTGCGCGAGATCTCGAGGATCCTCAGGCACGGGATGCTCCGGAGTTGAGTAGAGTTTCCAGGTCTGACCCTACTCAACTCGGCCGCACGGCGTACCATTGTCGGTCGGAGATCCCGCCATGCGTATCGCCCCGCGGCTGTTGGTGCTGCTCGCTCTCCCTGTTCTCGCACTCGCTCAGAAGTTCGAGGAGAAGGTCACGATCTCGTACGTCGAGGTGCCGGTCACGGTCCTGGCCAGAGACGGGACGCCGGTGCGCGGTCTCACGAAGGAGAACTTCGAGATTCGCGACGACGGCGACAAGCGGGAGATCGAGTCGTTCGACGCCGTCGATTTCGCGGCCGAGGGGGGAGCGGCGAAAGCGATCTCGCCGCTGAATCCCGCGTCACGGCGGAACTTCCTTCTCCTCTTCGATCTCTCCTACTCGAACCCGCAGTCCGTGGGCCGCGCGCAGGAAGCGGCGCGCAACTTCATCGCCCGCAGCATCGGCGGCCGCGATCTCGTGGCCATCGGCGTCCTCGACGTCGACCGCGGCTTCCGCTTCGTCACGGCCTTCACCACCGACCGCGACCTGCTCGTCGCCGCGATCAAGGATCCGGGGAACTTCCGCTCCTCCGACCCCCTGCAGATCGGCGGCAACAACATCCTCGAGGTCGACCCGCGGCAGCGCGCGGGCCTCGGCGGATCCGATCGTGCCGACATCGCCCTCGAGAACATGCGCGACATCGCCCGGCAGTCGGGCCAGCTCAATGACTCGTTCCGTCGCGGACGCTTGAAGCGGCAGGTGGAGATGCTGGCCGACATCGCTCGCTCTCTCCAGAGGCTCGCGGGACGCAAGCATCTCGTGCTCCTGTCCGAGGGTTTCGATCCGCGTCTCGTCCAGGGCCGCGGCGCGGGCGGTGTGCAGAACCAGGCGGAGGAAGACTTCGCCATCGAGCATGGCGAGGTGTGGAAGATCGACAGCGACAAACGCTACGGCAGCGCCGAGTCGCAGAACTCGATCAAGATCATGGCCGATCAGTTCCGCCGCTCGGACGTGATCCTGCACGCCGTCGACATCCAGGGGCTGCGCGTCGCGAACGACGTCCAGGGCGGCACGAGGTTCAACTCGAACGAAGGGCTCTTTCTCCTGGCCAACTCCACCGGCGGCACCGTGTTCCGCAACTCGAACGACATCACGACCGAATTCGACCGCCTCACACGGCAGCACGAGGTCGTCTACGTTCTCGGCTTTCAGGCCCCGGTCGGACGCGCGGGCCAGTTCCACGAGCTGAAGGTGAGGCTCGTGAACGTCCCCGGCGGGCGCGTGTCGCATCGCGGCGGCTACTACGACGTCGGCGCCGAGAGCTTCGTCGAGCGCACGCTGTCCACCGCCGAGATCATCGTCAACGACATCCCGCAGATCGACATCGGTTTCCACGCGCTCGCGGCCGCGTTCCCGCGCAACGGCGTGGACTCGCAGGTGCCGGTGGTGCTCGAGATCGCCGGTGTGGACCTGGTCCGACACGGGAAGAACAACCGGGCCACGACCGACGTGTTCGTGTATGCCTTCGACGAGAACGGGATCGTGCGCGACACGGTGCACCAGCGAGTGACGCTCGATCTGGCGCAGATCGGCGCACGTCTGCGCGCGTCCGGCGTGCGGTTCTACGGTACCCTCGATCTGGCGCCGGGCAAGTATGCGCTCAAGAGCCTCGTGCGCGTCGCGGAGACCGACCGCAAGGGCTACCAGCGGGTCAATCTCGTGGTGCCCGAGGAGGGCGACGTCGCCGTCGTGCGTCCATTCTTCTTTGCCGATCCGGGCAACTGGGTGATGGTGAAATCGGCGGGCGACGATCCGAGCACGCCCTACCCGTTCGTCCTCGGCGAGGACACGTTCATTCCCGCGGCGCGGGCGATGCTCCGCAAAGGGGAGCCGCGCCTCTTCACGGTCTTCGTCTACAACGCGGACGCGGACGAGTTGACGTGGGAGACCGCTCCCGCCTCCAAGCTCGTCTCCGAAGCGCGTGGCGAGGATGTGACGAAGTTTCTCTTCGCGCTCGAGCGCTTCCCCAACGACGCGAAGGAGCTCGCGGTGACGATCCGCAAGAAGGGCTCCGCGGACGCGCGCACGGTCACCGTGCCGATCGAAGTGCAGTGACGGAAAGCGAGCTTCGACCGTTTCCCGCGATACGGAGATGGATGCGGAGGTACACTTCCGTCCATGCCGGAAGTAAAACCGGGCTCGGACGAGCTCGCACCCCATCAGCGCCGCTATGTCGACTCCGTCGAGGGGCCGATCATGGAGACGCTCCGTGTGCAGCGAGGCGAGGTCGCGACGGTCCTGCGGGCGATGCCGGACTCGCTCGCGGGCCATCGTTACGCCGAGAACAAGTGGAGCGTGCGCGAGGTGATCGGTCATCTCTCGGACGCGGAGCGCGTCTATGGCTACCGCGCGCTGGCGATCTCCCGGGGCGATACGACGCTGCCGAAGTATGACCCCGACGCCTACGTCGCCGCCTCCGGTTACGATGCCCGTAGCGTGGAGTCGCTCGTGGCCGAGTTTCTCGCCGTCCGCGAGAGCACACTGCAGCTTTTCGAGCATCTCCCCCTCCACGCGTGGTCGCGCCGGGCCGTCCTCGGTACCAATCCGCTTTCCGTCCGGGCTCTAGCCTGGATCGCTGCCGGGCACGTGAGACAGCATCTCGACGTCCTCCACGACCGTTACGGCGTTGCCCGCTGACACTGTGGCGCGAAAGTCAAGGGTAGGGAAATGGCCGTCTCATGACCCTCCACTGTCGAGTCCCAATTCCACGCCTGCGTTCGTGCTGCCGCCATCGGCTTGCCTGAGGAAGGGGAATTGCCCGTGGAGATCGAGAGAGACGACAGCCACCTGCTCGCTACGCTGAGACTCGGAGATCGTGATGCATTCTGGCAGTTGTGGGAACAGTATCGCGACCACATGTACGGCGTCTGCCTGCGGCAGATGAGCGGCATCCATGCGGACGCCGACGATGCCGCGAGTCGAGCAATGCTCGTGGCCTGGGAGAAGCTGCCCGGCTCCGCGGCGGAAATCCTGAACCTGAAGGCGTGGCTGACGCGCCTCGGGTGCAATGTCTGCTTCGACATGCACCGCGAACGGCGCCGCCGCGCGCGGGCCGTCGACGCGTTCAGCGCCGTGGCGAAGATTGGCACTCACCCCGCGATCCCGGACATTCCCTCGCCTGAGAGGAAGGCTCTCTGCAACGAAGCGTGCACGGAGATCCGCGACGCCATCGCCGAGCTTCCGCCAGCGCTGTGCGAAGCCGCGGACATGCGCTTTCTGCAGGAGCAGTCCTATGAGACGATCGCGCGCCGGGCGAAGATCACGGAGGCGAACGCGCGCAAACGCGTGCAGCAGGCGCGCGAGTTGCTGGCGCAACGCCTCGGACGCGCGATCACCGTGCGCTGTACGCGCATCGCGCCGGGTTAGCCGTGACACGGCACTAGTCCACCCATCGGGGTGGTGATGGGCGGCCGCGGTCGAAGTCGACCAGATACGCGCCTGTCGAGCCGATGTGGCGCGTCGCGCTGAACGTCAGCGGCGGGGCATGCTCCGTCCGCAGTTGCGAGGTGCTCTCGAGCGCTTCGATGAACGACGTCCGCGACACGTCGCGTCCCGCGCGGCGCAGTGCGTCCACGATCAGCGCCGCCGCCGCGAGCGAGGCCTGCGCGCGGGGCGTTCGCGACGATGGCAGCATCGCGAAGGCGACCGTCGCGGGCCGGGGATTGTCGGTGCTGAAGAGGCCCGGATCGGCGAGTGGCGCCGGCACGAGCAGCCGCTCGCCCGTTTCCTTTCGCGCCACCGCATCGCGCGACAACGCACGTCGCTGCTCCTCGATCCCGCCGAAGAGGTGAAAGACATGACGTCCCGGTGGCGGCGCGTGCGAGAGGAGGGAGATCACCGGGACGCCCAGGCGATCCGCTTCGGTCGCGAGGTCGATCGTAGCGCTGGCGGCGATCACCGCGAACACGTCCTCGGACAAGTCGTTCACGTCGCGGAGCTCGATGCGCCGGCCGAAGACCTCGCCGCCGTCCCATGACGGGAGCTCGCCGCCGAGCACGCCGATCGTGATTGCATCGTCGCTCACGCCGGGATCACTGCGCGTGCCGAGCATCTCGAGGAACCCGAGCAACGCGGCCGCGTCGTCGCGCGACAGTTGATAGCGCGGCATCACCTCCCCGAGGCGATTCCCGGCCGGATCGACGCCCATCGCGATCGCGCGCACCAGCGAGCGATCGTCGTACGGCCCGTGTCTCCGCCCCGACGGCGCGGTGACGTCGTACGGGCGGGTGAGCGTCGCGTGGCGGATGTCGCTCGGTACGACTCCTCCCTCCGCGCGCCCTCGTCCGTCGCTGCCGTGACACGACCCGCACGGGACCAGCGACGCCGCGACCGGGGTGCCGCTCATCGTCGCCACGATCTCCGCGCCGCCGCTCGTGCCCCGCTCGTAGATCTCCCGTCCGCGGTCGGCCGGCGAGGCGACGGCGAGCAGCACGATGAGCGGGAAGAGAGTGTCAGCCGCGATCATCGACGACGCTCTGCACCACCTTCACCAGCTCGTCCGGCTTTGCCAGTCCGAACGCCTTCTTCCACAGTCCCGTGCGGAGGTTGCCGATGAAGAAGAGGTTCGAGTGGTCGGCGCGCTCGGCGACGCTCGCGCCGAGCTTCCCCAGTGCGCGGTCGACGTTTTCGTTCGTTCCGGTGAGCAGCACCCATCCCGGCCGCGCCCTGAAGCGTTGCGCGTAGGCGGTGAGCTTCGCCGGCGTGTCGATCTTCGGATCGACGGAGATGGAGATGAGCAACACATCCTTGCCGAGGCGCTCGCCGACGGTCTCCTGAATCGCGGCGTAGTTTGCGGCCATCATCGGACACGCGCCCTCGCACTCGGTGAAGAACGTGTTGATGACCACCACGCGGTCGTGAAGAAGATCGGAGTAGAGGCGGACCGCCTCTCCCTTCTGGTTCACCAGTTCGATGTCGCCGAAGTACTTGTGCGCGGCGGCACCCGGATCGTCGTCCGCGAATGCACTCCATGCGAGGAGGAGGCACAGCGCGGCGGCGGCACGCCTCACTTCCGTGCCTCCTTCGTCGTGCGGATCGCGTCGATCGCCGCCAGGATCTTGTCGGCCGGCTGCAGGCCGTTCACCCGCGTCCAGCGTCCGGTGGCGTCGTTGCCGACGAGCATCAGCGGCGAGTGCGCCGAGGGATCGCTCGAATACGCGCGCAGCGCCACGAGCAGCTTCTCGAGCTCGCGCGGGTCGCCGGTGACGAGCGTCCAGCCCGGCCGCCTGTTGAACTTCGCGCTCCACTCCTTCAGACGTTCGGGTGTGTCGGTCGCGGGATCGATCGACACGGAGATCAAGCGCACCTCGTCTCGTCCCGTCAGCAGCGTCTGCAGTCCCGCCATGCGCGCGCCCAGCGGCGTGCAGATGGTCGTGCAACTCGTGAAGATGAAGCTGATCGCCACGACCTTGTCCTCCACGAGGTCTTCGTGGAAGCGAAGCGCGCGGCCATCCTGATCCACGACCCGCACGTTGGGGATCTTCAGCACCGCGTCGTCCGCAAAGAGGAGCGGCGAGGCGAGGAGCGCACACAGCACCAGTAGTTTTTTCATCCGACGGCCTCGATGATCAGTACGTTGGTCTTATTGAAGCGCAGTCCCACGGACGGGCATTCGAGATAGACGTGGAATGTGCCCGGTTCGGGTGACGCGAACTCCAGCAGATATTCGCCGTTTCCCGCCGGCACGAGCACGTGTCGCTGTTGCCATACGCCGGGCGTGAGCGACACGAGCGCGACGATGTCGTGCAGATCATTGCGAGGCTGCCTGGTCCTCCCATCGAGCACGCGCACACGAAGAGCGACCTTCTCGCCGACCTTCACGACCGCCGGCCCGCTCAGCGGCTCGATCACGAGAGGCGGAAGGCGTTTCGCCTCCAGCACCGGATCCTCGGCCACCGGCACGTCCAGGCAGGCTACGACGCGAGGCGAGTTGACGAGCAGCGCGAAGTCATAGACGCCCGGCCGGCCGAGGTGGGTCGTGGTCGTGTACGTGCCGGGCCGGGTCTCGCGCAACGTACGATCGAACACCAGCAGCGCGCGCGGCTCCCGTCCCGAGTTGCCGAACGTTCCCATCGGCGCCGCCATCCCCTCGCGGTAGTAGTAGATCGATTTGTCGGCGGGGTTGGCCACGAGAACCGCGGTGTCGCCGGGTGCGGAGACCAGCCCATCCGCCGGCGTGCTCGGCGCGCCGAAGGCCTTCTGTCCCGCCGGAAAGTCAACCGCCGGCACGTCCGCCCCCGGTTTCCCGAGCTCTGCCAGCGGCAGCATCAAGACGATGTCGCTCTCCATGCGGCGGACGTACGCAAGCTGGTTCGTGAACGTGACCTCGAACGGCCCGCTTCCGATATCGGCCGTCTGCACGATCGTTCCCGACGCGGCGTCGAGGATCTCGACCGTGTTGCGAATGCGGTTCGGAATGAAGCCGAAGCGTCCGTCGGGCGAGAAACGGATGCGGTCGATGCCGGACCGGGTCTTCAGCGCGGCCGTGTGGCGGCGCAGCGGGTCGATGAACGTGATCGTGCCGTCGTCGGCCACCGCGACCGCCGCGTTGCCGAGGGGAGACCAGGCCACCGAGACCGGCGCGGCGCCGCTCTCGATGTCGCCTGTTTTGAGCATCGTGCGGACGTCGATCACGGACGTCGTGCCCTGGCCGCGATTCGTCACGAGGACCCAGCGATTGTCGCGCGACACGGCGATGTCGTGCGGGCCGGTTCCGGTTTGAATCCTCCCGGCGATGGTCAGGCCGTCGCGACGGACGGCGGCGACGCCTTCGTCCGTGGCGACCCAGAGCAACTCGCCGTCGGGTTGCGGCACGATGCGCCGCGGCGACGGTCCGACGTCGAGCTCGCGCAGCACTTTCCAGTGCAAGGTGTCGATCACCGCCACCTTGTTCGCAGCCGGAATCGTCACGAGGAGCAGTCGTTGATCGTTCGCCAGCGTCCAGTCCTCGCCGCGGCCGGGCAAGCCGATCAGGGCCAGCAGATGGGTGCCGCCGAAGCTGAATTGCGGGTCGACGACGGAGATCGTGGCGTCGCCGTTCAGCACGATGATGTGGTAGACGTTGAGATCGACCTCGGGACGCTTGAACAGGTTGCCGGTGGTGAAGGTCGCCACCTTCCGGGGGCAGCGTTTCGACGCGGCCTCAGGCTCTTCCGCGCGACGCACGCTCATCCAGGCGGTGGGGAATAGCCCGCCCAGCGGCTCGCCGCTCTGCTCGTCCGCGATCTTCACCGACACCGCGACCTCGTCGCCTTCGCGGAGCGGCGCGTTCGCACGCGACGGTGCGACGTGACGCAGGGTCAGCTCCACCGCCACGCCGCTATCGACGGCGCGGCGGGTGAGGACGGTCTCCGCGAGCGCGGAGACCGCCACGAGCAACGGGAGGAGTCTGGCGAGTGCCGACATCGACGTGAGGAAGACGTTTTACGCGGAGACGCTGTGAATTTTTCACACGCGGCAATGTCGGGCCGTCTCTTTGTTGCAAAGCCGCATGAATGACCTGATTCTGGCCGCGTCCCTGACGGCGGCGAGCGCGCACCGTTTTCCGATCCTCCCGGTCGAAGTCGGATGCCTCGAGGTTCGCGCCGACGTCACGGGCGACCTCGAGCCGGCTTGGCTGCGCCAGCGGTTCGCTGGCTCGCTGCTGTACGTGCTCCGAAACGCCGATCCGGCGGAGCGCCACCGGCGGTTGCTGCACGCGGCGCGTGCGGGCTATGACCTGATCGAGCTCGGACCGCAGGATCTCGTGCCGGAGCTGCTCGAGGCCATCCCGCCGCGTCGCCGCGTCCTGGCGTGGTACGGGGCGGCGGCCGGACCGAATGCGCTGCGCGTGCGCTGGCGGCAGCTCGTCGAGCACGAGGCGCGGCTGTACCGGCTGGTCCCGTTCGCGCACACGCCGGGCGACGCGCTCGACGCGCTCCGTCTGCTGCGGCAACTCGGGCGGCGCGACGTCGTGGCCTACGCCGAGGGTCGGGACGCGCTCTGGACGCGTGTCGTGGCACCACAGCTCGGTGCGCCCTGCGTCTTCGGCTCGGCCGACGAGAGCGGGATCGATGACGGCGTTCCCTCGGTCGCGCAACTGATCGCTGACTACGGATTTCCCTCGGTCTCCCCGGCCGACGAGCTATTCGCGATCGCCGGAAATCCCGTCTATCGCTCGCTCTCGCCCCGGCTTCACAACGCGGCCTTTCGCGCCCTCAGGCGACGCGCGCTGTACCTGCCAATGCACGTGCGCCGGTTCGGCGTGTTCTGGCGCGATCTCGTGCAGAGCGGAGCCCTGGACGAGCTGGGGCTGCCGCTGAATGGGATGTGCGTCGTCTCGCCCCACAAGGAAGTGGCAATCTGCGCGGCGAGCGCGAAGACGCCGGTCGTGCAGCGGGCGCGCTCGTCGAACTTCCTTCTCCGCAACGGCCACGGCTGGACCGCGGACACGACCGATCCGGAGGGGGTCCTCCTGACGCTGGGCGAGCGCGGTCTGGACGTCCGCGGCCGTTGCGTAGCCGTGGTCGGGTGCGGCGGCTCCGGGCGGGCGGTCGCGGCCGCGTTGCAGGCCGCGGGCGCGGAGGTCACGCTGGTCAATCGGGGGCTCGACCGCGGCTCCCTGGCCATGCATCTGCTCCGGCTGCCGTTCGTGCCGCTGGCCGGCTTCAGCGCCGGGCGCTATTCGATCGTCGTCAATGCCACACCCGTGGGCCGGGACGGTGCCGCGACACCATTCGCTGTCCAGGATCTGCGCGACGACGCCGTCGTGATCGATCTCGTCTATGGGCGCGAGCCGACGCCGTTGATCGCCTCCCGCCGCGCGGCCGGACGGCTGGCCATCGACGGCACCGAGGTGCTGATGACGCAGGCTCGCGCGCAATTCCGGCTGATGACCGGCGCCGAGATGCCGGAGGCGCTGGCGCGCCGGATCCTCGCCCTCGACGTCGAGCCGATCCCCATCGCCGCCGCATCGTGAGAGGAGCGAGGATGCAGACAGGACGGGCACACGACGACGTCGCGGCACCACAGGTCGCCCCGCCGCTCGAGGTCACGCCACTCCTCGGCCGATGGATGAAGACGAATGGAGAGCCGCAGTGGATCCGCCGGCTGGAGGTGACGCCTGACGGCGACGGCGTGGCCATCAGCGTCTTCGGCGATGCTCCTCCCGCTCCGTCCGACTGGGGCCGTGTGACCGCCGACTCGGTCTTCGCGAACGGCATTCTCTCGTCGACCGCGTCCGCGTTCATCGCCAAGTTCCGCTTCGACGACCTGGAGACCGAACTGCAGGCAAACGCCAACCTCGGCCTGCTCGTCGTGGCCTGCTACCATCGCTTTCTCGACGACAGCGGCCGCGCCGACCTCTTCACACGCGAGTTCTTCCGGCGGGAGGACGCATGAGCGCACGCGCGCCAGCCACGGTCCGGCTCGACGTCTCCGCGCTCGTCGGGACTTGGCACAACACGAATCGCGAGTCGCGGGGAATCACGCGATTTGTCGTCACGCCGCGCGGCGAAGACGAAGACGGCGTCCATGACGGCATCCACGGCATCCATGACGGCATCCATGACGGTATCCATGACGGTATCCACGTCCAATCCTTCGGCACCGCGCCGTGGCCGGTCGCGCCGGCCACCGTCTACGGCGACGACGTCGGGACGCGCGCGGCCATGGCCTTCAGCGCCGTGGTCGATCTCGGATACGTCGACGTCCATCTGCAGGCGAACATCAAGGGAGGAGTCCTCGTCGTGGCCACCTTCAATCGCTTCAAGGACGGCGGCGGGCGCTCCAATTACTTCACGCGCGAGTTCTATTACCGGGAGGGATGACGTGCCCGCACCGATCCGAGCTGCCGACTTGCCGGAGCCGCGCGACTTCGCCGACGTGCATCTGCGTAGCGAGACCCGACCGCTCATCGAGCAGATGCGCCTCCTCGGCCGCGATCGATTCGCGCCGCGTGCAGCGGAGTACGACGCCGCGGCGGCGTTTCCTCACGCAGACTTCGACGACCTTTTCGCCGCAGGCCTTCACGCGCCGTGCGTGCCGCGCGAGTACGGCGGCCTGGGGCTTGGGCCGTATTCGGGCGACGTCTTCACGCTCTGGATGCTGACGAAGGAGATCGCGCGGGCGGACCTCTCGCTCGCACGCTGCTGGGAGGGGCACGCGAACTCGCTCGTGCTCCTCGACGGTCTGGCCACGCCCGCGCAGAAGCAGCGCTGGTTCTCCGGCGTCGTCGAGCGAGGGGAGAAGTGGGTGGCGTGGAGTGGCGAGCCGCAGTCGCGCGCTCTCGGCGAGCAGGTTCGTTTCGGGACGCACATCGAGCGCGCCGACGGCGGCTGGATCGTCGACGGCAGCAAGGCCTTCTGTACGAGCGCCGGAGGCGCCCAGTGGGCGATCCTGCTCGTCAACAGCGCCGGCCCCGGCGGCGCGCGGCATGCCTCGGCCTCGCCCGACACGCTGCTGCTCCTTGCCTGCGATCTTTCCGATCCGTCCGTGACCTTCGACGGTCGCTGGTGGGATCCGATCGGCATGCGCGCGACCGTGAGTCACATGGTCCGCTTCGACCGCACGTTCATCCCCGAAGAGAACGCGATCGGTACGGCGGGCGCGTATCTGCGCGACGGCTGGCAAACCTGCTTCGCGCCACACTACGCAGCCGCCTTTCTCGGGGCGGCCGAAGCGGCGTTCGACTACGCCGCCGATGCCGTGCGCGTGCAGAACAGGAGCGACGACCCGTATGTGCAGCACCACGTCGGGAAGATGGCCCTCAATGTCGAGAGCGGCCACCTCTGGCTCCGGCACGTGGCCCATCTGTGGGAGAGCGGCGACCGCGACGAAGCGCAGATCGCGGGAAGCCGTGCGCGCTACCTCGTCGAGCATCTCGCCGAAGAGACGCTGACGCACGCCATTCGCACCTGCGGCGCGCGCGGACTCAACCGGCCCAGCCCCCTCGAGCGCATCTACCGCGATCTGACGCTCTATCTGCGCCACGACAACGACGATCAGGTGCTCGCCACCATCGGCCGCGCGGTCCTCGGCCGTGGATTCGACGCCTCCTTCTACAAGCCGTGAGGGGCCATGACCGAACGAACTCGCAGCCCGCACCGCATCATCTGGGCCTTCGGGCTCGGGTATCTGATCGCGTACGCGCCGTACGCGGCGCTCACGAAGCTCGTGACCTCGGGTCACGCCGGGGGCGTGGCCGGTCTCTCCGGTTTTGAGCTGTTGCCGGCGACGATCGTCGGGACGCTGCTCACGCTGCCGTTGATCCTGGCCTCCCTCGGCTGGTGGAAGTACGCCGCGATTCCGAACCGGTACGTCGTCGTCTCCGGCTTCGGCACAGCGCTGATTATCGGCACGACCACACTCGCCTACACATTCGAAGGGATCTCCATCGTGCTCGCGCTGTTGCTGATGCGCGGCGGGGTACTGGTTCTGGCTCCGCTCGTCGATGCCGCGTTCCGGCGGCACGTGCGCTGGTTCTCCTGGGCTGCCCTCGCGCTCAGTTTCGGCGCGGTGGCGATCGCGCTGCGGGCCGCCGATCGGCGCGATCTGACGTTTGCGTTGGCGGCGGTGCTGGCGGTCTACCTCGCCGGCTACTCGGCGCGCCTGGCCTGCATGACGCGTGCGGCGAAGGTGCGTGACGACGACGCGACGCGACGCTACTTCGTCGGTGAGTCGATGGTCGCACTGATCGCGCTGCCGGCGATCACCCTCGTCCTGGCGGCTATCGGTCGGGGCCCGTTCATGCTCGATCTGCGCCGCGGCTGGACCGGGATGTTCGCCTCGCCGGCCCTCGTGCCGGCGCTGACGATCGGGGCGCTGTACGCCGTGTTGTTCGTCTTCGGGACGCTGATCTATCTGGACCGCCGCGAGAACACGTTCTGCATCCCGCTGAATCGTTCGTCCAGCCTGCTCGCCGGCATCGTGGCCGGCGGCATCCTGCATGCGTTCTTCGGTTTTCCGCCGATCCCGGCGACGCAGATTGCGGCTGCCGCCGCGATCGCGATCGCGCTGCTGCTGCTGTCGCCCGCGCACCACGCGCTCGAGATCGTGCGCGATCGTCGCGTCCTGCTCTTCATCTGTTCGGGGAACACGTGCCGCTCACCGATGGCCGAGGCCGTCGCCAATGCCGAGTTGGCGACGCGGTTCGGAAATCGTGCGCCGGCGCATGCGGTCAGCGCGGGCCTGGCGGCGAAACGCGGAGCGCCGATGAGCGAGCCCTCGCGCGCCGCGCTGCGGCTGCTCGAGGTCGAGCCTCACGACCATGCCGCTCGTCCGGTCACACCGGACGTCGTCGATGCGGCGTCGTTCATCTACTGCATGACCCGTGGACAGCGCGACGCGCTGATCCGATCCGATCCGTCCGCCGCGGAGAAGACGCTCTGTCTCGATCCGGAGGGGGACGTCGACGATCCGTCCGGACATCCGATCGATGTGTACGCCGAGACGGCGCGCCGCATCCAGCGTCTGGTGCAACTGCGGTTCGACCAGGCGGGGCTGCGTGCATGAGGGGAAAGCGATGAGCGAGCTGCGATTCCACTGGAGCATGTCCTCCGCGGGCGAGAGGCTGAAAGGCTCGAACGCGCGCGCCGCGGTCTCGGCGGTGCCGAAGCTCGAGGTGCTGGCGCGCTTCTGTAGACATGCCGAGGAGTGCGGCATCGAGAGCCTGCTCACGGCCTTCGGTTTCCATCGCTCCGATCCTCTCGTTCTCGCCACGGCCCTCGGCATGCAGACCACGAAGATCAAGTTCATGGTCGCGGTGCGCTCGGGCATCGCCTCGCCGACGCTGTTCGTGCAGCAGGTCAACTCCGTGGCCGCCGTCACGAACGGGCGCATCTGCCTGAACGTCGTGGCCGGGCACACGCCGGAGGAACAGCGCTACTACGGCGACTTCCTGGCGCACGACGAGCGATACGAGCGCACGGACGAGTTTCTCGAGGTCTGCAACGCCTTCTGGCGTGGCGGCGCCGAGGTCGACTTCGACGGCCGCTACTACCGGATCGAGAAAGGGAAGCTCAACCTTCCGTTCGTCGCGCCCGACCGCCGGGTGCCCGAGATCTTCCTCGGCGGCAACTCGGAGCGCGCGGAGCAGATCGCGATGCGCCACGCGCATTGCCTCTGGCGCCTCCCTGAAACGCCGGAGAAGCTCGCCGCGCGCACGCCCGCGCTGACGAGCGGCGGGATGGACGTCGGCCTGTTGATCTCGCTCATCGTCCGGCCCACGCACGGCGAGGCGGTGGCCGCGGCGGAGGCGATGCTGGTGGAGCTCGGCGGAAAACCGCGCCGCACGCACGAGGAATTTGCGAAGCGGTCGGACTCGGTCGCATTCACGTCGACCTATCGGCTGGCCGAGGCGGGGGACTGGCTGTCGCCCGTGCTCTGGGCCGGCGCCGTGCCGTACATGGGCGCGCCGGCGATGGCGCTCGTCGGCTCGCCTGACGAAGTGGCCGACGCACTGCTCGAGTACAAGGCGGCGGGGGTGACGCAGTTCCTCTTCATGGGCTGGCCGGACTTCGATGAAATGACCATCTTCGCCCGCGACGTGTTGCCGCGCGTGCGCGAGCGCGAGCGCGCGGAGACGGCTTTTTTCACACACGAGTGGCGACGTTCGTCTCTCTGAAAAATGCTCAGAGTCATCACGAACTGCGGCCCGTGCGAGCCTTTCATCGCGACGTGCATCGAATCGCTGCGCCTGCAGACCCACGAGGACTGGGAAGCGTTCGTGACCGTCGATCCGTGCGGGGATCGCACCTACGAGAGGGCCCTGGAGGCGGCGCGCGGCGACCGCCGGGTTCACGTGCATCGCAACGAGGAGCGCCTTTACGCGATGGTGAACCTGGTCGAGGGCATCGAGCGCAGCGCAGCCGCGCCGGACGACGTGCTGGTGGTCGTCGACGGCGACGACTGGCTCTACAGCGACCGCTCGCTGCAGATCATCGCCGACACCTACCTCCGCGAAGACTGCTGGCTCACGTACGGAAGCTGGATCAGCAACCACCCGAACGATCCCGGACGCTGGCCGGCGTACGACGAGGGCGAGACGAATTTCCGCGGCACGTACTGGCGCGCGACGGCCATCCGGACGTTCAGGAAGTGGCTCTGGGATCTCGTCGACGAGGCCGACTTCCGCGACGACGACGGGAACTACTTTCGCGTCACCGAGGACCTGGCGGTGATGTTCCCGATGCTGGAGATGAGCACCACCGCGAAGGCACGCCACATCGCCGACGTCCTGCTCTTCTACAACCGAACCAATCCCCATTGTGCGGCCGACGTGATGACGGCGGAGCTGTATGCGAACACGGACATGATCCGCGCGCGCCGTCCCTACGCCCCGCTGCGAGCGAGGCCGGCCGTCCGGCAGAACGAGTGGAGCGGAGCGGCGGCGGGCGCCGCCGCGGACATGTGACCTGGTGCCTGGCGCGCACGTCGCGCGTCAGGAAACGAACGAGAGGATGCTGCAATGGCTGGAGGCGGAGGTTCTTCGGGTGTCACGGGCACGACCGTCACGGTGGAGCTCGATCTCATTACCGCGGAGTCGCTTTTGACGGCGCTGAACAACGCCATCTACGGCGGCGGCAACAAGAAGAAGAAAAAGAAGAAGGGTGGCGGCAAGCCGAAGTGATCGAGTCGTCCGCCCTGGCCGGCACGGCCGGCTGCGCTGGTTGCTGCGCCTCACGGCACGTCACGGATGCAGTCAAACGTGCCGGCTTCGGGCGGCGCAGCGCGCCTGACGTTTTCTGCCGCGCAGACTAGGGTCACTAGTGATGCGGACGAGGACTCTTCCCCGGAGGCTCCACGCTGTCGTCGAGCGCGAACCGGGCGCCTCGGCCGGCCTCGCGCTGATCGCGCGCTGGCTCGGCCGCGGCGCCGCCCAGCCCGCGTGCCTCGACGCCCTCATCGAGGCCGCGCGCGGCGCCGGTGGCGAGTCATGGGAGCTGCGGCGTATCGCTACGCTGATGCTCGAGCACGAGGCGCTCCGCGCCGGCAACCGGGAGCTCGAGCGGATCTGCGATCGTCTCGGAATCCGTCCGCCGCGTTTCGACGAGGGCTACACCGCGACAACTCCGGATGCCTTGGCGGCGCAGTTGCGTGCGCGGCTCGCGCGCAACGCGCGCGTCCACGACGGCATCCGCGGCCCTCGGACGTCGCCGCGTGCTCTGGAGGCGTTTCTTCGCCTCGCACGCCGCGAGTGCCGCCTCACGCTGGCGCGGGAGTTCTTCACCCACGCGGAGATCGTAGAGCGGATCGAGAGTCAGGTGCGCATCGCGCCGGCGGTACGGGACGGGCTGTCCGATGCTCCGCCGCCGTTCGCGTCGGATGAGGCGCCGCGTACGCTGGAGGCGTTGCCCGAGCTCGAACGGACGCTTCTGCGTGCGCTGGGCGAGCCGGCGCGCACGTTCTGGGTCGGCGACGAGACTCCGATGGAGATCAATTCGCTCGTCGAGTACCCGCGCGGCACGGTCGTGCTGACGATCAAGCTGCCGGGAAGCACGCACGAGCTCGAGATCAAGCGCACCGGCCAGCGCGGGCCGGCCGTTCTCGGCGCCGCGTGCAGACCACATCAGTGGACGCGCTCGCACTACATGCGCGGTGCGTCCTCGAAGCACATCCTGCTCTGGGAAGCCTCGGCGGCGGCATTCGTCTGCCGGGCGTGGCGACTCGTTCACGGCGACGAGGCGCCGGTGTCGCGAATTCTCTACCTCGCCAACGTCACGAACGTGCCGGCGGAGAATGGCCCGGCAAACATCCTCCGCTACTTCTCCGATCCGTCGTTCCACAATGGGGACTTCGAGGAGATGCGGCGGGCCATTCGGGGCGCGGTTCAGGAAGAGCTGCATCGGGAAGGAGGCGAGCGCCCGGTCCCCGACAACGAAGGCGCGCTCACCGGCGCGTTCGTCGGTCTCATTCATCCGGGGCAGGCCATCCTGAGCGGGAGCAGCTCCTTCCGCCTCGACATGCTGGCGCGCGCGCTGGCCGAGGGAGAGTCGTTCGCGTTTGCGGATGAAGTGTTGGACGAGGTTCTCGGCAGCTACACACCGCCGCGGACGCGGGCGCGGACGTACGGCGGGTATGTCGCCGCGGCGCTGGCGGCGAACCGCGACCGCGCCGATGCCTGCTATGCCAGCGTCCTGCAGCAGATCGGGCGGTTCTGGGGAACGATGTCGGCATTGCGCGTCGGCACGAACGGCGAGTCGTTCGTCTCTCGCAACGTCGGCCTGCGCAGCGTCTGGGAGGATGGCCGCTGGCAGGTCCGGGTCATCTTCATGGACCACGACGGGATGATCGTGCCGGGACTGCAGGAGCGCGACTTTCATCCCGGCACGCTCGTGCGCCCGATGATGAACGACTATCGCCACATCTTCGGCGGACGCATCCCCGGCGCCACGATCGCCGGGGAGATTGCGTCGATCCGTGCGATCTATCGCCCGCGGCCGTCGCTCGCGCGCGACGCGGGACGCCTCGTCCGGGACGCCGCGCGCATCGCCTACGACGCGACGTCATCCGCCTTCAGCGCCAGTCCGGAGCTGCGCTCGCTCTATGGCGACCGCTTCGTCAGCCGCCATCGCGACTGGGATGCCGCCGTATCGAGCTACCTCGCCGCCGCGCCCGGCGAGCGGAAGACCTGGGAGTCGCGGACGCGCGCTCGACTCTTCGCTGCCGGCTACGGAACGCAGCACATCGACTCGTACGTGTCGACCATCCGCGACTTCGGCGTGCTGATCAGGAAGACGGCGTTTCTGTACCGCCGAGATATTGCCCTTTGAGCCGCTCGTAGAGACACGTGTTCGCGTAGCGCCCGTTCTTGTCGCGTCCCGCGCGGCGCCACATCTCGTTCCAGAGGTGGACCGCTCGCGCTTCCTCCGGGATCGGCGGCGGCTCCTCCGCGAGCAACAGCTCCCACTCTTCGTATCCGAGGGGGCAGAAGACTTCAGGCGTCTGCACGCTCGCCTGGAGACCGAACTGCGTCACGAGCGAGGCGACCAGGCGCGGTCCGGCCTCCCCCCAGCGCAGCCGCGACGGATCTTTCGCGCGGCAGATCTCCCAGGCGCGCGCGAAGACCTCACTGCCCGCGGGGGCGCGGATGTTGCCGTTGTTCACATAGACCGTCCCTTCGTGCCGTTCCGAGGAAAAGACGTGCGGCGTGTCGAAGTCGAGAGGACGGAGGCAGACGCTGTCGCAGTCGGACCACCAGCCGCCGCGGTCGAGGAGGAGCTTGTAGCGGAAGTAGTTGGCGAAGCCGGCGTACGACTTGTGCTCGGTGTACTGAAAGATCATCGACGCCGGCAGGATCGAGTTGGCGTCGCGCACCTGCGCGCCCTCGGGGACGCCGCGGACCTCTTCATAGGTGTAGAGGTGGAATGGATGGCCGCAGGCGAGGAACGACGCGATGGACAGCCGCTCCATCGTCGACAGCTCGGCGCCGATCCACAGGCTCTGTACGGGCTCGCGCATGCGGGAAGGCTATTTGTGAGACACCAGTGTCGCACGATTCACACCGCGCCTTTCCCGCGCGTCTCTTTCTCGTCACCATGAAACGACTGACGCCCGCGCAGCGCGCGCGGTATCTCGACGACGGCGTGACGTGGCCGGTGCCGATCCTGACCGCTGAGGAGGTCGCGCAGTATCGGGGCGCGCTCGAGGAGACGGAGCGTGTGCTGCGGGGAAAGCTGAAGCGGATCGACAACGCCCACCTGCACTTCCGCTGGGCCTGGGACCTGGCCGTACACCCGGCCGTCCTCGACGCGATGGAAGGCCTTGTCGGCCCCGAAGTCGTCCTGCACTCCTCGCGGATCTTTTACAAGCATCCCCACGACCCGGCGTTCGTCGGCTGGCATCAGGACGGGCTGTACACGAAGCTCGACACCGATTTTGCGCCGTCGACGTGGATCGCGCTCAGCGAGAGCAATGCGGAGAATGGGTGTCTGCGGGTGATCCCGCGCTCGCACCGCGCCGGCAAGCTCCCGCACCGCGAAACTTACGCGCCGGACAACCTGTCCAATCACGGCGAGGAGATCGAGACGGCCATCGACGAATCGCGCGCGGTCGACGTCACGCTGCGGCCAGGAGAGATGTCCGTACACCACGTGAACGCGATCCACGGCTCCAGTCCCAACGCGTCGCCGCACGTGCGGATCGGCTTCAGCGCGTCGTACACAAGCCCCGAGGTGCCGGCGGGTGGTATGAAAGTCGTGCGCGTCCGGGGCGGTGCGGTCGACTTCGTGGAGCCGCCGGCGGACGACATCCGCGCCGGCATCGCCTCCCACGCCGCGTATGTCCGCAGTCACGGTCGCGGGCTGAGGCTCGAGCCGTGAAGCCATTCCGTGAAGAGTTGCTGCGTTTTCAGAAGAAGCTCGCCTCCCACGAGCCGTTCGCGCTTTCGCGTTTCGGCGATGGCGAGATGGTGATTCTCATGGGCGACCATCCGCACCGCGCGCGGCGGATGCCGGGAACCGATTACGGTTACGCTCCCGGCGAGCCCGGCTACGCCGCGCCGCGACAGGCCCTCATCGACGCGTTCCGTTATCGCGCGGACGACCATTACGTCGGCATCTGCTGTCCGCATTGCATCGGCGACCAAGACTTCGAGTGGCTTCGCACCGAATCGGGACAGGACGACGACCACCTCACCTACGCGACCGTCTACTTCTACGACAACTACCCGCACTACGTGGGCGAGGTCATTCCTCTCTACGCGGAGTACGAGGTAGTCCTGGTGTGCAGCCGCGAGGCGGAGCTCTCGCGGCTGCCATTCCGCGTGGCCCGCGACATCCGGGTGGGCCGCAATGCATGGGTCGAAGAGCTCGCACGGATCGGCGAGATCCAGCGCGACGTCGAGCGGATGCGCGGAGCGCTGGTTCTGCTCTGCGCCGGACCGTTCGCCAACATTCTCGCCCACCAGCTGCACCGGATCGCGCCGCAGAACAGCTATCTCGACCTCGGGTCCTCCCTCGATCCCTGGCTCTTCCGCACGGAGGTCCCGACGCGTCGCTACATGAAGCCGGAGATCATGGGCACGGAGACGTGCGACTGGACGCTGCTCAGCGTGAGCGGCCGCCGCGGGAGGCCGGACTTCTTCGAGGGCAGCAGCACATCTCCTCCCAGCGCAGCCCTTTGATGGGCGGTGCGCCGGGCCTCAGCAGGGCAGAAGGCAGAAGGCAGAAGGCAGAGCGAGGGCAACTCTTCTGCCCGCTGCGCTCTGCCCTCTGCCCTCCGAGAGTTCACATTGCCTCGCGCAGTATGCGATAGGTGATCACCTGCGTGTTGGTCTCGGTGAGGTATTCGCGCAGCTCGTCCTGCTGAAAGGCCGCCTGGTCGGCGAGGCGGGCTTGCCAGTCCGATGCGAATGCGGGCAGTTCGGGGGACGCGACGGCGGGGTGGAGCAACAGCATGCCCAGGCCGCCGCGGGGGAGGGCTTCGATCTTCTGCTTGGCCCGGAGGACGCGGTCGGAGTCGGGAGTTGCGAGGCCCATCAGCTCGATGCGGTCGAACAGTGGCAGCCCGTCCATTTCCCACTCCTCGGCCACCGACTGCGCCAGCGCGCAGGCCTCGTCGTCGAAATTATGGCGCTCCAGCCCCGACCGCACGAGCAGAATCGGGAGTTGCAACTCCCGGCCGAGATCCGCATAGGCCACGATGTACCGCGCGTCGAACGCGGTGAACATGTGCGCATCGAGGTGGGTCACGTCCACGCCTGCGCGGCGCGCGTGCTCCACCTGCGCGCGCATCTCGCTCTTGACGACCGTCGAATCCGCGCGCGCCGCAACGGCGCGGCGCACGTTCCAGAGATAGCCGTCGGGGTCGAGCAGTCCCGATTGCGGGTCGCACGTCGACAGCGGCCGCCAGCGGTACGCCGGCCACTCGCTGGTGAGGGTGAGGTGGATGCCGAAATCGCCGTCCGGCAGGGCGCGGCAGGCCGCGGCGGCGGCGGGGAACCAGGAGCACGGCACCATCAATGATGCCGACCGTACGATTTCCGCGGACACGAGCTGCGGGAGCCCGGTGACCGTGGCGCTGCACAGCCCGACGTCGTCGGCGTGGATGATCACGACGCGGTCCGATGCGCCGAATCCGAGCTTGCGGAGGAAGGGATTCACGCGCATTGCGCGGCCTCGGAGCGTTCCAGCGTCGCATCGATGAAGCCGCGGATGCGCCGGCCGACGACCGGCAACGCGAACTGCTGCGCCCAGCGGGACGCGTCGATGCGCGCCTCCGCGGCGAGGGCCTGCTCGACGAGGTCGAGGATCGATCCGCGCGCGCCGCCGACGTTGCCGATCACGCGCGGCCGAAGCTCGCCATCCGCGAACCCGTCGTACGCGCCGTTGACCACGCAGGTCGTCCCGCAGGCCATGGCCTCGACCATGGCCATGCAGAAACTCTCGGCCGGTGAGGCATTGACGAAGAGCCGCGCGCGGTTCAGCAGCGACGCCAGCGCGTGCGCATCGAGCCAGCTCCGCGGCGATGCCGGCGCGAGCGGATCGGCGGTGCAGCGCACGGCGGTCCCGTCGATGTACGGCGCGATGACGTCGTATGCCGATGCCGGATCGGGTCCGCCCGCGAGCACGAGCGGCAGTCCAAAGCGATCGTAGATGCGGTCCCGATAGCCCTGTACGAGCTCGAGCTGATTCTTCATCGAGCAGATGCGCGCCACGCAGACCACCACTTCCTCGGCCTTTCGCTCCTTCCGGAAGATGGCCGGATCGAAAGACCCGCCTAGCACGAGCACGTCCTCGCGGCCGGCCACGGGCGTGTGCGTGATCGCACCGAGGAAACGGTCGAAGACCGGGGTCGGCGTGTAACGCTCGACGAAACAGAACGACGGGATCTCGTCCGCCAACGCCAGCACCATCTCTTCTTCGGGGATCGGGTTGAAGAAGAGCGCGAACGCGGGATCGAGCCCGCACAGCGTATCGATCGACGGGGCGACGCCCACCACCTCGCCGTAGTGCAGCAGGCGCGCGACGCCGCGGTGGGGATTGTGCAGGAACCAGACGTCGTAGTCGGCGAAGACGTGGTTCTGGTAATCGGCGACCAGGCGCTCGCAACCGCCGGTGACGACGGGATACGGGCTGAAGCGGCAGACCAGCAGGATTTTCGTTTTCAATCGATCCGGAGGAGGGGATGCGCGCCCGTGACGCGCATCCCCTGCGTGCATCACGGTTGCGGCGGTGTGCTGGGGGCGTTGGGCGGCGGTTCGCTCTGCCCGCGCCTACGGAATTGCTCCGAGCGCTCCACCGGCTTCGACGTCGGATGGGGATCGTCGGCCGGCGCCGCGGAAGTCGTGGTGGCGCTGCCCGGAGGACAGGTGCGTTGCGGCGGCGGTGGGCACGGGAGCGAGTCGCAGACCCGCACGAGGCCCCACAGACCGCCCTGGAAATCGGCCGCGGGGTAGGTGCGATAGAGATAATCGCCGGTCACGCCCGACCTGCCTCCTGCGCGCGCGACCAACTCGAAGCGGTCGTTCGGACCGTGGAGGTCGCGCGACCCGAGCCAGTTCGACGTCGGGTTGTCGCCGATCGTGCGCGAGTGATCGCGGAACGGCAGCTCCTGCCAGGCGTGTCCGTGCAGCGTCATCACCTGCTCGTTGCCGCTGCCGCCCGGATGGAGCATGCGCATGCGCATCGGCTCGCCGGCTCGGGCCTGGAAGACCGGCGTCTGCGGGTCGGATCCGATGAGCGCGTTCGAGACGGCGCAGGAGATGTCGTTCGCGAAAAGGAACGACTGGTTCGTCGACGGCTGGTTGTAGCGGAACAGGATCGGTTCCGTGCGGTAGTTGATGGCGTCGTTCGTGGCGGTGCCGTAGGAGTTCTGCAGGTCGTCCTGTTGAACGGAGACGAACTCGTGGAAGAGCGGAGCGGGCCTGGTGGCGCCGAGTGACGGACAGGGGATGGTGCCCTGGTAGATCCGAGCCGAGGCGCGGGAGGAGGCGCTGCTGTTCGTGTTCGACCACCAGTCGAGGCAGTGCGTCGTGTTGCGCGGCTCGACCACCATGGCCGCGACGAGCCCCTGCGTGTTCTGGAAAAGCGGATCGGGGGGCATGATGTTCAGGCCTCCGAGCTCCACCGGCTCGGCCTTGGTCGGCCGGCCGTCGTTCCCGAGCTCCAGATCGCCGGCGTACCAGTAGTACGTCACCGTCCCGGCATTCGCCGAGGCCGTCTTCGGCGCCGCGATCTGCGCGGTGTTGTACCCGACCGGTTGGCCGTTGCTGTGCGTCGCGTCGTATGCGAGCACCTGCGGCGTCATGCCTGCGTATGTCGATGCGTAGAGCTTCGAGTCGAGGAACGGCGAGACCGTCTTCGGCAGATTATCGAAGGTCTGTGCGGTCGTCGTGTTCGCGAGGTCGATGCCGTTCGTCAGTTCGACCTGGATACACTCGCCCGCATTCGCGCGGAGGATGAGCGGCTCGATCGGGACGCCCGCCTTCAGCACGCCGTTCTCTAGGTCCTCGGTCTTCACATAGAGGAGGCCGACGGGATACGTCCTGCCGTCGGGGCCGATCTGGTTGGTGGTGATCTTCGTGCCGCGCGAGTTGAGCACGATCGTGAAGCCCGGCTGCACAGCCTGCGACGCCGGCACGGCGGTGACGCGGAACTTCCGCGTCGGTGCATTCGGTGGGCAACTGTAGCCGGCTCGGTTCGTCGTCGGCGGTAGCGGTGCCGGCTTCGGATTGGTCGATAGCGGGACGAGGTCGTCCTGCTTCCGGCGATAGGCCCGAAAGATTCCCCACATGCCGTCGCTGAGACCCGGTGCGCTCGTGTTCTGGTCGGCGCGGTAGAGATAGTCGGCGAAGTCGGCGTTGCCCGGAGAGCCGCTGGCGGTGCGCGGCACGCGGGTGAGCAGCTCGAAGTGCTCGGAGATGCCGATGGCCTGGAGGTTCCGGTACCCGGAGTTGTTGACGGACTTCGGGTCGACCGGCGTGCCCGGCTCGAAGAACCACTTCATGCCGTTGACGCCGAAGGTGTGGGGCAGCACGTGCGCGCCCGCGATGAGGCGGATCTGCACGTTGTCTCCTTCGTAGGCACGGAGCAGCGCCGTGTACGGATCGTAGCCGGTCACGCCGCCGGTCAGCTTCGGCGGGTACTTGAAGCCGCTCGCGCCGATGGCGGCGCCGGGTGTCGGCTGAACGTTGAACTGCGGATTCGACCGCTCGATCGACGCGAAGACGTACGCGAGATCGTTCGCCGGCGGCAGCGGCGCCGTCGACGTCGGTAGCGTGCCCGAGGCGTCCGTCAGTCGCGGCGGCAGCGGCTCGTTGCGATAGTTCACCGACATCGTGCCGGTCGTCCCGCCGCTGCTGACGAGCGATGGGCAGGGACCGATGCTGGCGTCGACACCGGGCGAGCATCCCTGCGGATTGATGACCGGAAGCGTGGAGGGACTGGAGTACGCGGATGTCGGCTCGGCCCATGTGGGATTGTTCGGGCTGTACGACTCCGTGCCCGCGGACGAGCGGCTGTCTTTCGTGTACGCGAGCTGCGTATCGGCGAGGGCGATGGCGAACTCGCGATACGTGTCCGCGCTGGTCTGGCCGGGGTACGGCTCCGTCTCGATGACTGCCTGCCACGACGTCGGGCCGCCGTCGGCGCGACCGACGCCGAGCTGCACGCCGGTTTCGTTGTCGTACCACTTCGAGCGAGGCGGCTCCACGACGAGCGCGGCGTAGAGGCCGGTCTGCTGGTGCGTCGAGGGGCCGAAATGATCGTGCGTGAAGACGGTGCGGATGGTGCGATCCATCCCCTTGCCCGGCTCGTCGTTCAGCAGCGGGTCGGCGAACCAGCGCTGCACGGTGGTCTGCGCTCCCACCCAGTCGGCGGGACAGGGCGTGGCGACGTTCGAGCCGTCGGGGATGCCGGTGCAGATCTCCGCCGGCGGCGGCGTCGGCGCGCGCTTCGTGCGATTCGCCGTGCCGGCCGTGCAGTTGGGGATGCCGCTGTAGGGATTGGACGGGTCGAACTGCAGGTTGAGCAGGCCGCCGCAGTCGTTGATGTCTTCGATGCGGCCGCGCACTTCATCCGGGCTGAACGTGCCGTCCTCGTAATTGAAGCCGTTGCCCGCGCCATCGGAGGCTGTGACGTCGAACTTCACGAGGTGGATGTGCTGGCCGATGATGTCCGTCGGCGTGCGCACCTGATAGTCGTCGAGGAGGTAATAGTCGGGGACGAGGTTGGTGTGCCAGTACTCGACCCCTTCGCCCGAGTTCGTGCGGAAGAAGAACGGTTGCGGCGGACGCGGCACCTGTCCCGGATCGCCGAGGGTTGGACGGACGTCGGACCAGAGCGCGAGCATGCGCGACTGCGGAAAGTGCCACCCGATCTTGTTGAGCACGAGGTCCGTCTGGAACACCGCCGCGCGGTAGCGGCGGATGCGGTCCGACGGCAATGCGTGCGCGCGATTGTCGGCGCAGATGTCCTCGCGGTTCTGATTCTCGAAAATCGGATCGAGGGCCGGATCCGCGTACGGCGCGCCCGGCGCCGGCGGCAGGCCGTTGGTCCGGAAGCGTCCCCGGGTACCGTCAGGGAAGAACGTGTCGTGGAAGCAGACGGAGTGGAAGTCCATGGCCACCCGCTCGGTGGGCGTTCCTTCCTCCGGCAACTGCATGGCGTTGATGTTCTTCAGGTCCTTGCTGAAGTCGAAGCGATTGTGCTGTTCGTTCTCGATCGCACCGGTGAAGATGATGTGACGGGGCAGCCCACCGTCCAGCGTCTTGCCGTTGTCGACCGCGAAGTCGAGCGGCGGATGCGGCCCGCGCATGCCTCCGATGCCGGGGATGAAGAAGGGGAAACCGGGATTGCGTCCCTCCTTCAAATCGTCGGGGTGGACGGCAGTGGTGTAGCCGGCGGTGAGACCGTCGGCGGTCACCGGCACGAGCTTCACCCGCGCGGGGATCGGCGCCATCGGCACGTCGGGAAGAGGCACGACGGCGGGGATCGGCGTGCCGTTGGCGATCTCGCCGTCGGGCAGGGCCCGGGTCCAGTCCACGACCGAGGGGATGCCTTCGCGGTCGAGCAGCGTGCCGCCCTCGAAGACGTCGTGCGTCCGCCAGAGGCTCCACATGCCCGCCGCGAAGTGCGGATAGAAGTGACAGTGGAAGATGGAGTCGCCGACGGTCTTGTTGCGGTTGCCGCCTCCGTTGTAGGCGATGTCGAGCGTGTACGACGCCCCCATGGTGATCATCTGCGAGTCGAGGTACGTGCTCTCCTGGCTGTTCTCCGTGTGCAGCCACTGGTGGGCGTGCTGGTGATGCACGTGCGTGTTCACGCTGCCACCGTGAAGGATGCGGAACTTGACGTGATCGTTGATGTAGCTGTGGTAGACGTTCGACGGGTCGTCCGGGTAGAGGACGCGCTTCGCCTTGCGCAAGGGCACCATGTAGCCGGCGGAGTTGATCGAGCCGGCATCGACGAAGCACGGCGTCGATGGTGGAATCTTCAGCGTCGCTTGGGTGAGTTGTTCCGTAGTGCAGCGGCTGTTGGCCGTTCCCGGCCACTCCACCACCTGTGCCGGATCGCCGACTGCCCATGAGCTGAGGAAGAACTCCTCGAACTTGCAGTCGGTGCAGCCTCCCTCGGGTCCGACGCCGAGCCGGTTGGCCAGCACCTCGGCGCCGATGCCGCCGGTGCCGTAGTTGATGGCGAAGTTGTCCTGTCCCGCGTTCATCACCGCGGCCAGGGAGTAGTCCGGTGGCGCGAGCGGGTCCCGCGACGGCGGCGAGTTGAAGCCGTAGAACTCGGGGAAGGCCTGCACCGCGTCGTTGACCTCGTGATAGATGATCGTGAACTCGCGATACGCGCGGTGGCGCGCCGGCTCGGCGTAGTTCGGCGGAGGAGGAGGCGTGAACGGCGGCGCGATGAGCGCCGTCAGGTCGGTCGACACGAGGTTGTTGTCCTGGTCGAGCATCCGCAGGACCGGCGAGCCGGCCCGGTCGCCAGATCCCGGCGGATAGACGGCGTTGTAGTTCAGGATCGGATGGCCGTCCGCGGTCTTCCCGGTCGCCGCGTACTCGAGATCCTGCCGTGTCACCTGGCTGCGGTACCACGTCGAGCCGGCTGGCTGGACGTTGATCGCGCCGAACAGGCCGCTCGCGAGCTGCGCCCCGTCGACGAGGCCCGCGTAGCCGCCGATGTCCGCCGCGGTGCTGAAGAGGAGGAAGCTCCCTTCCGCGTGGGCCTGCAGCGTGTAGACGGTCGGCGGAGCGGTGGTCGGCGACGGCGCGGCCAGACTGCTGGCATTCGCGCCGGCATTGCTGCCGTCGTCGCCGCTCGTCGATGTCCACTCCGTTCCCATGAGGTGCATCGACGCGGTGCGTGTCGCCGGCAGCAGGCCGGCACCCGGCAGTCCCGTGGTGGTCGGGCTGAGGAGGTTCCAAAAGCGGATCGTCAGACGGTCGCCCACGTTCATCCGCAGCACGATCGGCCGCGGACGCCTGTCACGCCGCAGCGAAACCTGCCCCGGCTGCAAGTCGAACGGTCCGTGCGTACTGGCCGTGCAGTCGGCACCGCCCGAGTAACAGTTGCTCGGGACGACGTCGCGTCGCAGCGCGAAGATCATCCCCTGCGGCAGCGCCGCACCGCGCCGGTTCAGCATGATCACCTGATCGAGCGCGACCACCTCTGCATGAAGGTGGCGCCCGCTCACAGGGGCCTTGCCCTGTGCCACCAGCGGGGACACGGACACGAAAAGCGCAAACGCGAGCCACGACCCGAACTTCGCGAGACGAAGCATGACGACCTCCTGCTCGTTCGACCCTTTCTGCGGAAGACGTTTTGCGGGCGCGGGTTGTGAAACGGGTGGCTTCGCGCCGTTGTCGCGAATCCTCGAGCGGAGTGTCGGATCGTCTTGATGGACGGCCAAACTCCAGACAGCGCGCGTGCGCGCCGACGCCGGTGCCCTTGCCGCTTCGCCAACGACGAGCCTCCAAGGACTCGGGCGTCTGCCCGCGCGGGCCGCGTGCGCGTCAGCCGCCGAGTCGGCGGCTGACGCCTGGGTTCGAGACGGGCGGTCCTTCCGCCCACTCCCCGAAGGTCAGTACTTCCACCTCGGATCGCGATGCAGACGGTCCAGGTCGTCGTCCCTGCGCGCGTGTTCGGCCACTTTGAATCCGCTCTCCTCGGCCTTCCGCAGCCATTCGAACGCCGCGTCGCGATCTCCCTGGAGCGCATACGCGCAGGCCATGTTGTAGGACGACGTCCCGACGCGATAGTTCAGCTCGAGCGCGCGCCGGAACGCGTCCAGGGCCGTCGGATAGTCGCGGGCCTGCAGTGAGGTGTAGCCGAGGTTGAACGATGCGCGGCCGGAAGTGGGGTGTTTCCGCACCATCGCCCGATGGTGCTCGACCGAGTTCCTCCAGTTGTCGAAGAAGAACGACGCCGGGCCGTCGCAGCATCCGCGCATCTCGAGGTCCTTCGCCTTTTCGCGGACGCGATCGAACCCGGGCTGCGTGCGGAGGAAGGCGACGTCGGGATCGTGCGCGAGCTTGTCGTCGTCCGAATAGCCGTTCTCGACCGCCTTGTCGAGCCAGGCCATGCCGTTGCGCGCATCGCCCTTGAGCGAGTACGCGCAGGCGATGTTGTACATGGACGAACCGATCTTCTCGCCCGCAACGATGGAGGCCTGGAACGCTTCGACGCTCTCATCGAGCTTGCGCAGCCTCAGGAGGTCGAGGCCGGCATCGAACCAGTCGTCGCCTTTGTGCTTCCGCGCATCGCGTTTCAGCCGCTCGACTTTCTCGATGACTCTGCGCTCGCGTCGTGTGACGACGTCGGACTGTTTCGATTCGAGCACCGCGCGGAAGCGGCCGTCGCTGCGGATCGGATCGAAGTCGGAGTCGTCGGCGATGTGATCGAAGTCGTCCCAGCCTGCGTCGATCGCCCGCTCGAGCTCGGCCATTGCCTGATTCGCATCGCCGAGGAGCGCCCACGAACAGGCGGCGTTGTAGTACGACGTCGCGGGACGATAGCCCTCGTCTCCGGCCCGGCGGAACGCCGCCGCAGCCTCGGCATAGCGATCGTTGCGATAGAAGTCGTACGCGCGCTCGTACCGTTCCTCGGCATTTCGTGGCTCGCGAATCCAGCGGTCGGCGCGCTTGTCGTATTTGCCGAGCTTGGCCAGGAGGTAGTCGCCGATGGCCTCGACGTCGGGTTTGACGTCGACCTCGGCGTCGCTCCGGATCTCTTCCTCGATCTGGGCCTTCGTGTCCTCGATGATCACCTGCTTCGCGTTCTGCACCTCCGACGGGCGGGCGATGAGGCGCAGCGCGGACACAGGGGCGATCACAGCGACGGCGAGCGCGCATGCGATGGCGACGTTCCGGCCGCTGAACGCCCGCCGCACCGTGTCTCTCTGCAGAATCGACAGGAGGCGTCCTTCGAGCTGCGTCTTTCGCGACATGGCGAGCGTCACGGAACGGAAGGGATCGAAGGCCGGCATCGTACGCGCGATCGCCAGTAGGTGATCGGCGTAGTCGGAGGGCTTCGTCCCGCTGGCGAGCACCAGGTCGTCGCATGCGCGCTCGCACTCGCTGCGGCCGGCGCGCTCGAGCGACCAGACCAGCGGATGGAACCAGAACAGGGAGACTGCCGCCCGAGTCAGGAGGAGCGATACGCCGTCCCAGCGCTTGAGGTGCGCGAGCTCGTGCAGCAGCACCACGCGCAGGCGCTCGGCGGGCCAGGTGACGACGTCCGGCGGCAGAAGGAGGACAGGACGGAAGAACCCCCACACGATCGGCACGGCCACTCGGGGAGAACGGAGAAGGCGGACGTCCCGCCCGAGGGCGAGACGGTCGCGTGCGGAGTCGAGCTCGAGCAGCGCAGTTGTGGAGGTCAGCTCCTCCGCGTCACGCCCGACGAACCAGACACCCAGCATGCCCAGGAACATGTGGCCGAGCATCAGCAGCGAGCCGATGCCGATCGCCACGACGATCATCCCTTTCCAGGTCGAACGGACGACGTTCGTCGTGCGCTCGATGACCGAGATGGGGGCATCGACGAGGCCGGTGGCCCTGGCGACGGAGATGGCGGTGGCGATGGGCTCGTTGTCGGAGAGGCCGACAGTTGCCTGTTGCCCGTTGCCCGTTGTCAGGGCTGTTTCGCCCGGGCGAGACTGCACGGGGAACGGGTCACGGGTCACGGGCAACTCCAGGGAGGGCAACACCAGCGTCGCGATCGGCATGGCCGCCACGGCAACCAATGCCGCGGTCGCCACCATGTGCTTCATGGCCGCGGAGGCTCTCGGCATTGCCATGAGCAGCAGGCGGGCGATGGCGAGGATGAGCGTGGCCTTGACGACCATCCACAGCATTCCTTCCGCGGCGTTCGCGGACTGCAGTCGTGCGGCGAGCTCGAACAGCGTCGTCATGTCAGCGTCCTTCCTTGCGGGCCTGCTCGATCAGCGCCGAGAGGCGGTCCAGCTCCTGGTTCGACAACTTGCCTCTCTGGCGCTCGATCAGCGTGGCCACGACGGTCTCGGCGGAACCGTCGAAAAACGTGGTCAGGAGCTGGTCCAGCGCCGAGAGGCGCACCTTCTCGCGATTGCCCGTCGGCCTGTATACGTAACGGGTCCCGTCATGTTCATGACGGAGGTGCCCTTTCTGCTCGAGCACCCGGAGCGTGGCTCGCACCGCCGAATAGCTCGGCGGATCGGCCATCGCCTCCAGGACCTCACCGGCCGTGGCTTTCCCTCGGGCGAAGATGATGTTCATCATCTCCCTCTCCCGCCGGCTGAGAGGGTCCTGCTGTTTTTTCACCATGTGCTGGAAATCTAGCACCCATCTGGCGAATCGGCAACCGCGTGGCAGAAAGTTCACCGGGGGAAGTGCTGGGTGCTGGGTGCTGAGTGCTGAGTCACACCCACCCTGGGCCGGGGCGGGCGGTCTCAGCACTCAGCACTCAGCACTCAGCACTCAGCACTCAGCACTCAGCACTTCGGTATGATTCGCGCCGTTTCAGGAGGTGCCATGCCCGGACCCATCGCCCAGTTCATCGACCACCACTACCGCCACTTCAACGCCGCCGCGCTCAAAGCGGCCGCGATCGACTACAACAAACACCTCGGGAAGGGCGGGCAGATGCTCGTCACGCTCGCGGGAGCGATGTCTACGGCCGAGCTCGGGCTGTCGCTCGCCGAGATGATCCGGCAGGACAAGGTGCAGGCCATCAGTTGCACGGGTGCCAATCTCGAGGAAGACATCTTCAATCTCGTCGCCCACGATTGCTACGAGCGCGTGCCGCACTACCGCTACCTTTCCGCGCTCGACGAACAGGCGCTGCTCGAGCGCCACATGAACCGCGTCACCGACACCTGCATCCCCGAGGGCGAGGCCATGCGCCGGATCGAGAAGGCCGTCCTCAGGCACTGGGTGGAGAAGGACCAGGCCGGCAAGCGGCTTTTCCCGCACGAGTTCATGTACGAGATCATCCGCGACGGTTCGATCGAAGAGTTCTACCAGATCGATCCGAAGAGCTCCTGGATGGTCGCCGCTGCCGAGCGCAACCTCCCCATGTTCGTCCCTGGCTGGGAGGACTCCACCCTCGGGAACATGTACTCCGGCCACTGCATCTCGGGCGATGTGAAGAACGTCCACACCGTCCGCACCGGCATCGAGTACATGATCGAGCTCGCCGACTACTACACGAAGACCTCGGCGAGGTCGTCCATTGGTTTCTTCCAGATCGGCGGCGGCATCGCCGGCGACTTTCCGATCTGCGTCGTGCCGATGCTCCATCAGGACCTCCAGCGCGTCGAGGTCCCGCTCTGGGGCTACTTCTGCCAGATCAGCGACTCGACCACGAGCTTCGGCTCCTACTCGGGCGCGGTACCGAACGAGAAAATCACATGGGGCAAGCTCGGCGTCGACACGCCGAGCCACGTCATCGAGAGCGATGCCTCGATCGTCGCGCCGCTGGTGTTTGCCTACGTGCTGGGTTGGTAGAGCACGATTCATTTAGGATGGCGGCGTGAAATTCGTCGCCATCGCAATCCTTCTCCTCGCCTCCACGCAGGCACCAATCGAAACCCACATTCGTACGCTCTCCTCCGACTCGATGGAAGGTCGCGGGCTGGGCACGAAAGGGATCGGCAAGGCTGCCGACTACATCGAAAAAGAGCTCCGCACGATCGGTCTCGAGCCGGCCTTCGGAACGTCGTACCGCCAGACGTTCCCTGTCAAAGTCGGCGTGTCTCTCGGCACCGACAATCACATCGACGGCCTGAACAACGATGAGTGGACGCCGCTCGGGTTCTCCAGCGCCGGGGCGTTCTCGGGACGGCTCGCCTTTGTCGGCTACGGCATCGAGGCGCCGCCGTTGAACTATCGCGAGCTCGAAGGCGTGGACCTGAAGGGCAAAGTTGCCCTGATGCTCCGCTACGAGCCCCAGGAGAAAGACGACCGCTCCGTCTTCGACGGCAGGAAGCCGAGCCGCTGGTCGGCGATGCGCTACAAGGCCATGCAGGCCCGCGAGCGCGGCGCGGTCGCGGTCGTCTTCGTCACCGGCCCGCTCCAGGATGAAGGAAAGGACAAGCTCCCCGCGCTCGCGAATGACGGTCCCGAGAGCCCGGCCGGCATTCCGATCATGCAGGTGAAGACGTCGACGGCGCAGAAGTGGCTCGACCTGGGCCAGTTTCAGACAGACGTCGACGCCGATCTGAGGCCGCGATCGCGGGTCCTCGACGCAACGCTCTCGGGCAATGTCGACGTGAAAGCGACGTTCGCCGAGGGGATCAACGTCGTGGGCGTCATTCCCGGTCGGGGCAGGCTCGCGAACGAGACCGTCGTCATCGGCGCGCACTACGATCACCTCGGCTACGGCGGCAAGGGCTCGATGCGGCCGAACGACACCGGGATCCACAACGGTGCGGACGACAACGCCTCCGGTACAGCGGCGGTGCTCGTCGCCGCGAAGAACCTGCACGACGCGATGAAGACGGTGACGGTGCATCGCCGGATCGTCGTTGCGCTCTTCTCCGCGGAAGAGATGGGCCTCGGCGGCTCCGGGTATTTCGTCGAGAACGTGCCGATCCCGCTCGAGGGCATCAAAGCGATGGTGAACCTCGACATGGTCGGGGCGATGAAGGACGACAAACTCGTCGCCCTCGGCGCGGAGTCGGCGCCGGAGTGGAAGCCGCTCCTCGATTCCATCGGCGGCGAGTTGAAGCTTGCCATCACCTCCAGCGGCGACGGCTACGGTCCCTCGGACCAGACGTCGTTCTACGCGAAGCAGATCCCGGTGCTGCACTTTTTCACCGGCTCTCACGAGCGCTATCACACACCCGATGACGACGCCGACGCGATCAACTTCGAAGGCGCCGCGAAGACCGCCGAGCTCACGGCCCGTGTGGCATCGACGATCGCGCGCGGCGAGGTCACCCCGACGTACGCGCGCATTGCCGCGGCGCCGGCGATGCAGGGCGACAGCCGAGGGTACGGCGCCTACCTCGGCACTGTCCCCGACTTCACCGCGATGGAAGCTGCCGGCGGCGGCGTGAAGCTCGCCGACGTCCGCGCCGGCGGTCCCGCCGACAAAGCCGGCATCAAGGGCGGCGACGTGCTCGTCGAGATGGCGGGCACGCGTATCGAGAACCTCTACGACATGACCTACGCGCTGCAGGACCACAAGCCTGGCGAGACGATCGACGTGGTCGTGCTCCGCAACGGCGAGCGAGTCACGCTGCGAGCGACTCTCGGCTCTCGCGGAAGCATGGCCGCTCCTGCCGGAGCCCACGGCACGGCGCAAGCCTTCGAGATCAAGGCCGGCAAACCGTTCGAGAAGACGTTCGATGGCGAGAGACACCTCCAAAACGTCCGCCAGCTCACCTTCGGTGGCGAGAACGCCGAGGCCTACTTCAGTCCGGACGGGAAGAAGCTCATCTACCAGTCCACGCCGGAGCGCGGCGGATGCGATCAGCAGTACGTGATGGACCTCGCGACCGGCGAGACGAAGCTGGTGACGAGCGGCAAGGGCCGCACGACGTGCGGGTATGTCTCCTTCCCCGGGGGCGATCGTATTCTCTACGCGTCGACCGAAGCGTTCCAGAGCGAGTGCCCGCCGCCGCCTGACCGCAGCCGTGGCTACATCTGGGGCGTGTATCCCACCTACGACATCTTCATTGCGAAGGCCGACGGCTCGGAGAAGAAGCGCATCACCGAAACGCCGGGATACGACGCCGAGGCGACCTGGTGCCACAAGGGGGGGAAGATCATCTTCACCTCGGTGCGCGACGGGGATCTCGAGCTCTATTCGATGAATGAAGACGGCGGCGACGTGAAGCGCCTCACCCACACCCCGGGGTACGACGGCGGCGCGTTCTACAACGCCGACTGCACGGAGATCGTCTGGCGCGCGTCGCGCTTCGCCGATCCCGCGGAGCTCGAGGACTACCGGAAGCTTCTCGCGGACGGATTCGTGAGGCCGTCGCGCATGGAGCTGTACGTGGCGAAGGCCGACGGATCGGACGCGAAGCAGATCACGAACAACGGCGCCGCCAACTTCGGCCCGTACTTCACGCCGGACGGCAAGCGCATCATCTACTCCTCGAACGTCCTCGATCCGCGCGGCCGGGAGTTCGACATCTTCATCGTGAACAAGGACGGCACCGGCGAGCCCGAACGGATCACGACCGCGCCCGCGTTCGACGGCTTCCCGATCTTCAGCCCCGATGGCAAGTGGATCGTGTGGGGCTCGAACCGTGCGAACCCCGAGGGACACGACACGAACCTGTTCATCGCGAAGTGGGTGGAGTGATTCTCGGGAGGTAGGTAAGGGTCAGACCCAGTCAGTCTCAAAGTCTCAAAGTCTCAAAGTCTCAAAGAGTGTTCTTGCCGCCCTCTTTGAGACTTTGAGACTTTGAGACTTTGAGACTTGACTGGACGCTCCCCCTACTAACTCGCCAGTGCGACCGTGATCGCGCCGAACGCGATCTCGCTCCAGCCGATCTTCTTCGCCGGCGGGACGGCGGGGCGTGAGAGCTGCCATGCGGCTCGCGCGAACAGCACGACCATCGCGACGACCGCGAGCGGCCTCGCGAAGAGCGCCGCGAGGGCGATGGCGATCGCGTGCAACGCCAGCGACGGCCACGACGCGGCGTCGCGGCCGTGTGAGCGCGCGAGCAGCGTGCGCACGTACACGATCGATGGAATCGCGCGCGCGACGATGATCCCGGAGAGGACGAGCGCCGGCACGATCCGCATCCCGGAGGCGATGGCGATGGCCGCGGCGCTCGACGACATCGCGGCCGCGCCGCCGAGCTCGGGAAGGAGAGCGCGCCCGCGGTTCCGCGCGTCATAGAGGATCTGCGTGACTCCCATCGGCGCGACCAGGGCGATCGGAATCAGGATCGACCATCCGGACACGAGCACGGCCAGCATCAGCGCGCCTCCCGCGCAGGCCGCGTATGCGGCGAAGAATGACCAGCACCAGCGTGTGCGCGGATACGCGCGGCCGCGCAGCGCGTCCTGCAGTCCCAGGCGGAGCGGCTGGCGGCAGAGAAAGCCGCCAAGGAACGCGAGCGCGACGAGGAATCCGCCGCGGGAGGGGGCGACCGCGAGACCGAGCACGATCGGCTCGAAGAGAAAGCCCCAGCCCCCGTGCTCGGTCGGCAGCGCGAGCGGACGCAGTGTCGGTCGGGGACGGGCAACCGGGGAGGCGAGGCTGGCAGAAGTCATCGCACGGGCAAGTCTCGGCCAGGCTTGCTCCGCGAGGCATGACCAAAGTCATGCCTCACTCCGATTCGAGCTCGGCGAGCTCAGCCCACAAGTCGTCGAGATCAACGGTAAGACCTGCGCAGCCGGGCACATCGTGCAGCGTGCCTTCGGTTCCCACAGCGGCGCGAGCGTAACGGTCGTCCACGAGCTCGAAGACCTCGAGCGATCGCAGCATCGGGTCGACGATCCAGTAGAAGCGGATCCCGAAACTCGCGTAGTCACTCATCTTTTCGATGCGGTCCCGGCGTTCGTCGCGGGGCGTGGGCGAGACGACTTCGATCGCGATATCGGGTGGCGTTGTCACGATCGCCCGGACGGCGAGCTTCACCCGGGTGAGGTAGATGGCAAGGTCCGGTTTTCGACCGCGGCCCTTGCTGACCGCAAATCGCGCGTCTGACGGAATGACCCAGCCCGCTTTTCCCAGCCAGCTCCGGAAAACGTGCACCAGCCAACTGACGACGATCTCGTGGTCAATCCCCGGTACCTCTTCCTCCTCGAGCCGGCCGTCGACGAGCTCGCCCGGCTCGTCTTCATCCATCGCCGCCCATTCCTCGAGAGTGATGGGCCGGCCGAGGATCGGCAGCGGGTGTTCCAGCGTAAATGACATCGCGCGGTCGATTTTACTCCCGCACCGCCACGCATGATGAAAGTCATAGGAGCGGGCCTGGCCACGAGTACGCTGGGGAACAATGAAACGCCTCGGCATGGCCGTGCTCGCTCTGATCCTCACGACGTCGGCGTTCGGGGATTCCGTGGAGCTCTCCGGATCCCTGCGGCTGCGCGCGGAAAGCTGGTCGTTCTTCGAGACTCCCGGGTACGACGACGAGTACCTCTTCGGGGCCGCGCTGCTTCGCGCGTCCGCGGCCCAGCAGGTCACTTCGAATCTCGACTGGCAGTTCGAGCTCGTCGCGCCGATGCTGCTCGGACTTCCGGATCGTGCCGTCGCGCCCGCGCCACGCGGCCAACTCGGTCTCGGCGGCACGTACTACGCCGCGAACGCCGGCGAGGACGTCGCTGCGGTCTTTCCGAAGCAGGCCTTCGTCCGCTTCCGCAGCGGTGCTCATGCGATCCGCGCGGGGCGTTTCGAGCTCGGGGAAGGCGGCGAAGTCGTTCCGAAGAACGCTTCGCTCGCGGCGGTGAAGAACGCGCGCGTTGCGCAGCGGCTCATCGGCGCATTCGGCTTCTCGCACGTCGGGCGCAGTGCGGACGGTGCGCAGTACGTCTTCAACACGCCGACACTCAATCTCACCGCGGCCGTCTTCCGTCCCACCGTCGGCGCGTTCAACACCGACGGCCTCGGCGAGGTCGACGATGTGGGCGTCGTCTACGCAGCGCTGACCCGCTCCGGCGCGAACGACGACGTGCGTCTCTTCGCGATGGGATATCGCGACAACCGACCGATCGTGAAAACCGACAACCGGCCCGCGGCCGTGCGCGCGCAGGACCTCGGCGACATCAGGGTGTCGACGATCGGCGCGCACTACCTTCGTGCCTTCGGCAACGCGAACGTGCTTGCGTGGATCGCCTTGCAGGGCGGCGACTGGGGCCTGCTCGAGCACCGCGGCTCCGCAATCGCTCTCGAGGGGGGATACAGCTTCGCCGGCGACCGGAAGCTGCGCGCCGGGCTCTTCGTCTCGAGCGGTGACGACGATCCCGGCGACGACGAGCACGGCACGTTCTTTCAGGTTCTGCCCACGCCGCGCATCTACGCGCGCTTCCCGTTCTACAACGCGATGAACAGCAAGGACGCATTCGTGAAGTACTCGATGAAGCCGCACGCGAAGGTGACCCTCGCCAGCGAGCTGCACTTCCTGAAGTTGACCGAGGATCGAGACCTCTGGTACGCGGGCGGCGGAGCGTTCGAGGACCGGAGCTTCGGCTTCGCAGGACGCCCCGCGAACGGCAGCGACGATCTCGCGCGTGTGCTCGACGTCAGCATCGACTACGCGATGAATCCGAAGACGAGCTTCGCCGCCTACGCCGGGTTCGCACGCGGAGGAGACGTCGTCGACGCGATCTTCGAGGACGAGAGGGCGCGGTTCGTGTACGTGGAGGTGACGCGGCGGTTCTGAGGTGGGCGGGGGAGTCTCAAAGTCTCAGAGTCTCAAAGTCTCAGAGTCTCAAAGTCTCAAAGTCTCAGAGTCTCAAAGTCTCAAAGTCTCAGAGTCTCAAAGTCTCAAAGAGTCCGTGATCACCCTCTTTGCGACTTTGCGACTTTGAGACTTTGAGACTCTAATAGCGAATGCCGCTCGAACCGACCATCCCCTTCAACTCCATTCCGCTCCTGTCCGCGTTGCGGCCGGATGACCGTGAGGCGCTCGCGCCACTGTGCCGCATGCGCGGCTTCGAGAAGGGGGAGACGATCTTCCGCGAAGGCGAGCCCGCCGACCGCATCCATTTCGTCGTCCTTGGCCGCGTGAAGATCGTCAAGGCGGCCGGCGGGCGCGACGTCATCCTCGAGCTTCTCGGTCCAGGCGAGCCGGTCGGGGCGGTTGCGGTTTTCGAGCGCCGGCCCTTTCCCGCCGGAGCGGTGACGCTCGAGGGGACGAGCATTCTCTCGATTCCGGAGCGTGAGTTCTTCCAGCTCCTCGAAACGCGGCCGGAGATGATGCGCCGCCTTCTCGCCGGCCTCACCTACCGCCTGATCATGGTCAACAAGCGGCTCGCGGACATGACCGGCTCCGCCGAGTACCGCGCGGCCCGACTCTTCCTCACCCTCGGCGACCGCGTGGGCACGCCTCAGGCGGGCGGCCTGTTCATTCCCCTCGCGCTGTCGCGGCAGGAGATCGCGGATCTCATCGGTACGACCCTCGAAACCGCCATCCGCCTCATGAGCCGCTGGCAGAAGGACGGAATGATCGTCACCGAGAAGAACGGGTTCGTGATTCCGGACCTGAATGGGCTGCGGGAGCTGACCGCGGAGTGAGTGACCCGTTGCCCGGGGAGGCCTACGGGCGACGGGTCACGGGCAACGGGTCACGGGCAACGGGCAACGGGCAACTACTCCTTCGCGAGGTGCTGATTCAGGAACGCGAGGATCGCCCCATACGCCGCGATCTGGTTCTTCTTCTTCGTGAATCCGTGTCCCTCGTCGTCGAAGACGACGTACTCGACCGGGACGCCGTTCTTTTTCACGGCGGCGACGATGTCGTCGGACTCGGCCTTGATCACGCGGGGATCGTTCGCCCCCTGGATCACGATCAGCGGCTTCTTGATCTTGTCTGCGTGAAACAGCGGCGACGCGGCCTTCAGCATCTCCAACTCCGTCTCCGGATTGCCGATCTCGTCGTACAGCGACTGGCGGCCCGCTTCCCACCACGGCGGAATGCTCTGCAGCGTGCGCACCCAGTTCGTAACGCCGAAGATGTTCACGCCGACATCGAAGACATCCGGCTGGAACGCCAGGGCCGCGGCGACCATGTACCCGCCGTAGCTGCCGCCCATGATCGCGACGCGCGTGCCGTCGACGTAGGGCAGCGAAGAAAGATATTTCTTTGCCTCGACGCAATCCCAGAGCGGCTCGCGGCCGTGCTTGCGATCGTCGGCGGTGAAGAACGTCTTGCCGTATCCCGATGAACCGCGGTTGTTGATGTCGAGCACGACGTAGCCGTGATTGGCGAGGAACTGCGCGGAGTACTTGTAGCCGCGCCGTGCCTGTCCGCCCGGTCCGCCGTGCACCATCACGATTGCCGGAGCTTTCGCCTTCGCCGTGGCCTGGTGCGGCTTGTAGAGGATGCCGGGGATGACCATGCCGTCGAAGGACTCGAAGCGGATGACCGCTGTGTCGACGAGATCTTCAGGGTCGACTGCCTTCGTCAGAGTGTCGGTGAGGCGCGCGGTCTTCCCGGTGGTGAAGTCGTGGACGTAGAGGTTCGAGGGCGCGCGATCGGCGTCCACGTACATCGCCATCAGCTTGTCGCTCGGAGAGAACCTCACGCTGTTCACATTGCTGCCGCTCGGGAGCTTCGGCAGAGCCACGGTCTTGCCGGACTTCACGTCGATGATGCGCACGCTCGAGCGCGCGTCCTCGTTCACGACCGTCACCCGGTATTTGCCCGTCTCCGAGAACCACGCCCGCCAGATGTCCCAGTCCGCCTTCTCGACGTCCTCGGACTTGCCGGTGGCGAGCTCGTAGCGCCGCAGGCGCTGAAATTCCGATCCGTCGTTCGTTAGGAAATACAGCCACTTCGAGGACGGATCGAAATCGGCGGCGTTGAACTCCGAGCGCCCTTTGTGCTCGGAGATCTTCTTCGTCTCAACCTTCTCGGTGTCGTGAACGAAGAGATCGTTGTCGGCGGTGCTGATGGGCTTCTCGAGCGCGATCCAGCGTCCGTCGCGAGAGATGGCCGATGGCCCGTACCCGTCCTCGTTCTTGTAGATCAACTTCCGCTCGTAGGTCGCGGCGTCATAGCGGTAGACGTCGAAGTACTTCGGGTCGCGCTCGTTCGTCCGGACGAAGAACGACTTCCTGTCGCCGCTCCACCCTTCGAACGAGGCCTTCAGCTTCTCGCCGGGCGTGAGATCGCGCTCGCTGCCGTCTTTCTCGCGGACGTAGAGGTGATGCAACTCGTTGCCGCCCTGATCGCGCGTGTAGAGGAAACGCCTGTCGTTCGGGAAGAACGAGACCGACGACGTCGTGTCCGTCTTCGACGTCGTCAGCGCGCGGGCCTTGCCTCCGGCGACCGGCACCGCGTAGACGTTGCGGATCCCGCTCTCGTCGGAAGAGAACAGGATCTCCTTCTCGTCCGGAGAGAACGAGGCGCCGCCGACGGCGATCGTGTTCATGAACTGTTCGATCGTGTACTGCTTCGACGGACGCGTTTTCGCGTGGAGTGCGGAGGTCGCGGCGAGCGTGACCAGGAGGAAGAGGTGAAGGACTTTCTGCCGCATGGCGCGCAGTCTACCGTGTCATCATCGTCGTCTCCGAAAATCCAGCGCGAGGGACGACGATGCTCACACGAATTGCCAGGGGACGGACCGACCTCGTCTTCGACGCCGTCGCGGACGGGCTGCCGGCGACCGCCGCCGATGAGAATGGCGTGGCGTTGATCCGGTGGTGCGCTTACTACGGCGATGTGAGCGCGATTCGATTCCTGCTCGATCATGGGGAGTCGCTTGCCGCTCTTTCGGCGACCTCGCTCAACGAAGCGGCCTTCCACGGCCACTGGAGGTTGTGCGAGTTCCTCATTGAACGCGGTGCCGATGTGAACCTCCCGCTCCCGGACACCGGCGAGACGCCCCTTCACGCCGCGCTGTGCACGGCCGATCGCGTAGCGCATGACCTCGTCCTGAAGATTCTCCTCGCCAACGGCGCGGATCCGAACCGCGCCACGACGCCGTCGGTCGAAACCGGGGCCTTCATGCGGGACTGCCGAACGAAAGGCGAAACGCCCCTGCACAGGGCGGCGGCCTTCGGCACGGAGGAGACCATCCAGCTTCTTCTGGATCGTGGAGCGATCATCGACGCCAGAGACATGAATGGAGATTCGCCGCTGAGCTGGGCGAGTTGGTACGGGCGGCCCGACTCGATTCTGAGGAAGCTCTGTTATGGCGGTTTTCTCATTCGTCCAGAGCGAAAGAGCATGAGGGCAAACCTTCAAGGAACCCCCTGACGTTCACTCACGTCCGCATGGAACCGCGACGGTTTCGTGAGACGATCTCCACTCGAATCGTGAGGATTTCCGGCCGATCCCCCTCCCTCGCCACATGGGCGTTGTTTGCTCTCGTCTGCGGCCTTGCCCTCGGGATGCTGGGGCATGGGCGGAATGCTCCGTTCTTCGGTCATCTCGAGACGATCGTCAAGCCCTTCGGCGCGATCTGGATGGCGGCACTGCAGTTCGTGCTGCTGCCGCTCATCGCCGGGCAGTTGCTCTCCGCAATTACTGGGGCCGGCGAAGGCGCGCGCGTGGGGCGGCTCGGGCTGCGGGCGATGGTGCTCTTCGTGGTCATGCTGGCCGTGGCCGGAGTGTTCACGGCCATCATCACGCCTTCGATCCTCAGCCTCTATCGCGTCGATCCGGCGATGGCCACCTCGCTCGAAGGGAAAAGCGAGTTGCCGGCCGAGGCGCAGCGCGAGTCGGGAAGTGGGCTGCCGAACAATTTGATCGAGGCGGCGCGCAAGGGGCAGATCCTCCCCATCCTGATCTTCACCGCCCTCTTCGGTGCGGCCGTGCGCCGCCTTCCGGATGAGCGACGGGTCCCCCTCACTCGCGTCTTTCAGGGACTGGCCGAGGCGATGCTGATCGTGGTGCGGTGGATCCTGATCGGCACGCCGGCCGGTGTGTTCGGGCTCACGTATGTCGCCGCGCTACACGCCGGCGGGGCCGCGGCCGGGATGATGACCGCGTTCATCGTTCTCGTCTGCGCACTGCTGGCGCTCTGCATCGTCCTGCTCTATCCGATCACCGCGCTACTGGGCAGGACGTCGATGCGTACGTTCGCTCGGGCGGCCGCTCCGGCGCAGGTCGTGGCCGTCAGTACGTTGTCCTCGATCGCGGCTCTTCCCGCGCTGGTGCAGGGCGGCGCCGACCATCTCCGGCTGCCGGCGAAGTACACCGGCTTCGTCCTGCCGTTGTGCGTCTCGGTCTTCAAGTTGAACCGCACCGTCTCGGCGACGGCGAAGCTCCTCTTTCTCGCCTACATCTATGGCGTGCCGATCGGCATCGGAACGTTCGCCGTATTCCTGGTGACCGTGATCCTCCTCAGCTTCAGCGCGGTCGGCGTCCCGCAGGGTGGGGTGGCGTTCAGCACGTTGCCGGCCTACGTGGCCGCCGGCATCCCGCTGGAGGGGATCATCGTTCTGGAGGCGACGGCGATGGCTCCCGACATGTTGAAAACGGTGCTCAACGTAACCGCCAACATGTCCGTGGCTACGTTGCTGTCGCGCTCCATCCGCGGCAGCGCCGGCGCGGAAGTGGACGGCGATCGAGTCCCTGCACTCGCTCCTGAGAGCATCGCGTGAAGGAGTCCCTCGCTCTTCCGCTCCGTCTTCTGCGCCTCGAGCCGCGCCACATCCTGCGATTTGCCGCCGCCTCGATCGGCCGCGCCGCGCTGACGTCGCTCTCGATTCTCATCATCTACCGGTTCCTGGCCGGCGTGCTGGTGAGGGGAGAAGGGCTTTCGCTCTGGCTGGCCGTCGGGCTCTTGCTCGTGGCCCAGCTCGGCGCCGCGGCGTTGGCCTATGACGCGCGCCTGAGCGAGCAGCGGGTCGTCGCCGTCATCGAGCTCGGGACGATGGATCGCCTGATCCGCCACATCCTCAGCCTCTCGGCCGGCTTCTTCGACGGCCGCACGCACGGCGATCTCGTTCAAAGCGTGCGTCAGGACGTGACCAACCTCCGTCTCGTCACCGTCTCCGGCGCGCAACTGCTGCTCGAGAGCGTGCAGGCTGTCGGCCTCATCGCCGTCGCCGTCAGTCTCAGCCCGTCGCTCGCCGTCTGGGCGTTCCTGCTCATCCCGGTGGCCGCCGTTCCGATCACGCTCTTCGCCAAGCGAACGCTGGCCCGGTCGTTCGGCGTGCGGAGGGGGAGCGTGGTCATCTTCGACATGCTCCTGCAACTGCTGCACGGAATCCGGATCATCAAGATCTACGGGGCCGAGCAGGCCGAGGCCGAACGAACACACGATCGGACGCGCCAGTTCTACGACGAGCTGATCGGGATGGAGCGCGTGCGCGCCCTGGCCCGTGTGGCGCTCGAGTCGATGGCCGGGATCAGCATTGTCGCGGTGGTCATCGTGGGCGGGTTCCAGGTGCTGTCGGGAACCCTCGGCTGGCCCGAACTGCTGGCCTTCCTCCTCGCCGCTCGCGCCGTGCAGGGACCGCTGAACAACATCAATACGGCCTGGCTCGAGATCCAGCGTCACGGCGCCAGCGTGGCGAACATCGAGGCTCTGCTGCAGAGGATTCCGGACCTTCGTGATCGTCCGGATGCCCTGCGGCTGCACGAGGCGCCACGGCGCATCGTTGCACGCGACCTGGGGCTCGTCATCAACGGCTGCACGATCCTCGAGAAGGTCTCGTTCGAGATCCATGCGGGCGAGACGCTGGCCATCATCGGACCCTCCGGCGGAGGGAAGACGAGCCTGCTCAACCTCCTGGCCCGCTTCTACGATCCGACCTCCGGCGCGGTCGAGTACGACGGGACGGACCTGCGCGACCTGCGGCTCACGGACGTTCACGCCAAAATGGCCCTCGTCGCGCAGGATCCGTTTCTCTTCCAGACTACGATCGCGGACAACATCCGCCGCGGCCGTCCCGACGCGACGGATGCCGAGGTGGAGGCGGCGGCGCGAGCGGCCGAGATTCACGACGACATCATGGCCATGCCCGATGGCTACGACACGCTCGTAGGCCATGGTGCGCGGGCGCTGTCGCGCGGCGAGGCCCAGCGCGTCAACATCGCCCGGGCCTTCCTGAAGGACGCTCCCATCCTCCTGCTCGACGAGGCGACGTCGAGCCTCGATCCCTACGCCGAGGCGCGCGTGCAGCGGGCCGTGGACCGGCTGGTTGCGGGGCGTCTGGCGATCTCGGTCGCCCATCGCCTGGCCGCCGTTCGCAATGCGACGCGCATCGTCGTGCTGGAAGGGGGAAAGATGGTCGGCCGGGGCTCACATGCCGAGTTGCTGGCCGGCTGCACGACCTACCAGAGACTGTGGAACGCGCAATCGCATCGCGAGACGCAACATCAGGACGTCGGATGATTCACTACCTGACGCTGACCGACCGCTGGATGTTCTCGGAATATCTCGAGTATTGGGGCCGCGAGCTCGCAGAGTCGAGGATTCGAATCCTCCGCTACGAGGCACTCCTGGGCGAGACCCGCTTCGAGCCCGGCACCTACGTTTTCTCCACGATCGAAGAGGTCGCCCCGCCGATGGAGCGGTTCATCGACGAGCTCGCTCTGCGTCTCGCCGAGCAGCCCGGCGTGCATCTTTTCAATGACCCGAGGCGCGTGCTGAGGCGCTTCGATCTGCACGCGGAGCTTTGGCGGCAGGGGCGCAGCCGCTTCCGCAGCCTGCGCGTCACCGACGATCTGAGCGATGTTCGCTTCCCGGTGTTCCTCCGCTCGGAGCGATGTCACGACGGAGCGCTGTCGCCACTGCTCGACTCCCATCAGGAAGTGGAGACCTGGATCGGCCGGGCCCTCGCTCTCGGACGGCCGCTGCACGACCTGATGGTCGTCGAGTTCTGCGAGACCGCCGACGCCGCCGGGTGGTATCGCAAGTATGCCGCCTTCAACGTCGGCGGACGGATCATCGCGCGCAGCATGAACTACGGGCGGCACTGGATGCTCAAGTTCGGCGACAACGAATTCACCGTGGCCATGGCGGAGGAGGAGCTCGAGTACGTGCGCCGCAACCCGCATGCGCAGGAGCTGGCGGAGATCTTCGCCATCGCCCGCACCGACTACGGGCGGATCGACTACTCGATCAAGGAGGGCCACGTACAACCGTGGGAGATCAATCTCAATCCGACTATCGGGCGGGGACTGCGACCCTCGAGCCGGAACATCGAGCCGGAGCTGCGCGGGATTCGTGAGGAAACGAAGGGAGCCTTCTACGCGCGCTTCAACGAAGCGTGGGCGGCCGTCGAGGGGCCGGACATCGACCGGACGCCGATGACGATCCACCTCGATCCGGCGATCGTCGCCGCGGCACGCGCCGACCACAGAGGCCGCTGGCGTACCAGACCTGCGCTCATCGCCGCCGGCATGCGACTGGTGAAACCGCTGATGAAGACGCCGGTCCGGCCCCTGTTGCGCATGCTCTACCGCTTACCCAAGCGGCTCGTGCACGCCAGCGGCGCGCCCATCTTTCGACTCCTCGGCCGACGTGCGCGTCAGAAGCGCGCGTGAGTAGGCGACCGACTCGCCCGCCAGCGATGCCGCGTGTCCGGCCATGGCCAGGGGCCAGGTCAACAGGAGCGTTCCGAGCTCGCCAGCCCGCAGACAATGGACGAAGACGTGGCCCGCGACCTTCAGCAGCCGGATCGGAAGGACCGACACCGCGAGATAGAGCGCGATCGCGGGGCGCCGCTGCAGCCAAGCCGCCCGCATCCGACCATACACCTTTCCGCGCACGTAGCGCTCGGCCAGAAATCCACGGATCGACTGCGTGTGGTGATGCTCGACCACGGCCGTGCCGACGAAGGTCAATGTCCGGCCGAGAGCTTCGAGCGATCGGCTGAGCTCCACGTCGGCGACGTAGTGCTCGCCGCGCATCCTGCCCACGCGTTCGAAGTCTGATCGTGCGATGAGGAGGTTTGCGGTGGGACCGATGTCGATCGTTCGTACCCGGCCGGTCGGCAGGAACTTGCTGAACTTGCAGAGATGGATGGCCCGATGGCGGAGATCGCGGCCATGACAGCCGATCGCGCCGACGATCACCTGCGAAGTGCGGTCGTAGGCGTTGACCAGCGTCTCCAGCCAATCAGGCCTCGCGTAGACATCGCCATCGAGGCAGACGAACAGCTCGCCCCTGGTCAGCGCCGCGCCGCGGTTGCGCGCCTCGTGGGGATACAACCTCGTCGCGCTCCGCTCGAACCGCACCTCCGGGAACCGCGAGACGACGCGCGCCGTCTCCTCGTCCGGCGAGCTGTCGACGACCACCACCTCGAAATCGCGATACGTCTGCGTGCGCAGCGACTCGAGACATCGCCCGATCGTCGCCGACGCCAGGTATGCGGGGGTGACGACCGAGACTCGTGGTCGTCGCGGCTGCTCGCCACGGTCGGGGTGATCGGCAATGCAGCCGGCTGAGGACATCTTCGCGATCATACACACGCCGCTCGAAACGTCACGTCGCAAGGTGACTCCGGTCACTCCCGCCCTCCCCCATCCGCACTGACGCGCTTTCCCTCTCGCATTCAGGCTGTCATCACCATGACCATCTCTTTAGAGCACGACGTTGCACGCGCTTCCTTTGGTCTCATCAGCGCGGTCTTCACGTCAATGGGGCGACACCTGCTCTGCCTCGATGAGAACTTCCGCGTCCTACATGCCTCTTCGAGCATGCGCGAGCTTCTCGGCGGTGAGACGTTTGGCCCGCTGGAGGGACGTCCCGTCGCAGACCTGATCGGCAAGGATCTCTTCGGTCACGACGCGCCGCTGCGCGACGCACTCCTCTCCGGCGAGCGCCGCGAGGGCTGGCGCGCACTTCTGCACACGGCCCAGGGAATCCGGCCGCTCGCGATCACCGCGGCGCCATTGACCGATGAGGCCGGTCAGGCCTGCGACCCGCGCGCGCGGTACATCGTGATGATCCTGCCGGCCGAGGACGAGCATTTCGCGGCCGGTGCGGGACCGGCTGTGCTGTCGGGTCTGATCGCGAGATCCACCGCGATGTCGCGCATCTTCCATCTCGTCGAGAACCTGCAGTCGAGCGACGCTCCGGTACTGCTCACGGGCGAGCGGGGGACGGGAAAGGAGGTCGTCGCCAGAGCCATCCACGAGCATTCGCCGCGCCGCCGCGGACCGTTCGTGACCGTCAACTGCGCCGCGTTACCTCCGGAGCTGCTGGACAGCGAGCTGTTCGGTCATGTGCGCGGCGCGTTCGTGGGCGCGGTGCGGGATCGTGTGGGACGCTTCGAGCTCGCCGCGCAGGGGACGATTTTTCTCGACGAGGTCAATGAGATTCCGCTTGCGATTCAGACGAAACTCCTGCGTGTTCTCCAGGAGCACACATATGAACGCGTCGGAGAAACGCAGACGCGCGTGACCGATGCACGCATGATCGCGGCGACGAACGTCGACCTGCGGGACGCCGTCGCACGCGGCACGTTCCGCGAGGATCTTTACTACCGGCTGCGGACCGTGCCGATCGAGATCCCGCCGCTGCGTGCAAGGCGTGAGGACATCGAGCCGCTCGCCCGGCTGCTGCTCCGGCGCGTCGGCGAGTTGCACGGACGCCACCTGCGTTTCGCGCCGGAGGTGATCCGTCTCTTCCTCACTTATTCGTGGCCCGGCAACGTCCAGGAGCTCGAGACGGCGATCGAGTACGCCGTTGCCGTGACGAAGGGGCCGGTGATCCAGCCGGAGGATGTGCCGGTGGAGCTCAACGGTCAGGCGGTGGTGCCGCCGGCCGCGGAGGCGGCGGTACTCTCGGAGTCGCAACAGCTGCGCACGGCGCTCGAATCGCACCGCTGGCGACGCGAAGAGACCGCCCGCGCCCTCGGCATCAGCCGCGCGACGCTGTGGCGGCGGATGCGGGAGTTCGGGCTGTTGTGACCCCCCCGTCAACTCTGAGCGCAGCGAAGAGTCAACGGAGCCCCCAACTCTGAGCGCAGCGAAGAGTCAACGGAGCCCTCTCGTGAAGCGATCCTCGTGCGCATGAGGCTCGCTTTACGAGAGGGCTCCCTTGATCCTTCGCTTCGCTCAGGATTAGTTTAGTTGGTTAGCGTGTGACCGTCACCATCGTCGACGCGCTCGTCGGCGTGCCCGTGTCGTCGGCCGCTTCCACGCTGAGCTGCGCGGAGACGCCACCGAAGAGGCGCTCGTCCGGCACTTCCTTGCGCGGGGCGAAGCGATAGCGGAGCTCACCGTTCGGGGGGACGGTCGTCGAGTACCCCAGCGAGCGGATGCGATCCGCGTCGTACGTCTCGCGCGCGAACGTGAGTCCGCCCGGACCGTGCACGGTCGCGCTGACGCGCCTCACGTTCACGGGACGGCCGCCCGTTTCACGGACGATGACCTCGAACGGGAATTCATACGTCTCGCCGGAGACGTGCGTTGCGCGGATCGGGTTCGGCTCGACCTGCACGGCGACGGCGCCGCGTCCGGGGACGGAGGTCACGTCGCTCTGCGGCCCGCCTCCGCACGCGGCGAGGGCGATGACGGAAAGGAAGAGTGCGACTCGGGTAGTGGTGGTCATTGCAGCGTGACCACACCACACGCAATCCGCCCCCCAGCGTTCCCGGTCGGCTGTGTGGTCAGGTCGTCGGGATTCGCGTGGAGAATGATCGCGCGACCGACGGCGCTGTACGCTCCCGCCTCGACGGTCACCGAGCGGGTCGTGAAGCGCGTGTCCACTTCGCCCGCCGCGTTCGCCGTGACATTGCCGAAGTCGCCCGCGTGATGCGGCGGCAGGTTCGGCGCGCCATGGTCGGTCGAGCCCGGGTTGAAGTGGCCGCCCGCGGCGTTGCCGTCGTCGCCGCAGTCGCCTTTCTCATGAACGTGAAAACCATGGACGCCGGCCGGCACGCCGCTGAGGTCGACCTGGACGTCGACGCTGCCGTCGGACAGCTGCGTGAGTCGCACCGTCCCCGCGGCTGTCTGGCCGCTGGTTGGCGCGAGCGTGGCGACTGCCGTCGGACGCGATCCCGTCGAGGCACACGCCGCCGCAACGAGGACGAGGAGAGAGAGCAGAGCGAATTTCTTCATTTGCGAAAACCGTATCACGGCCGGCACGGCCGGCAGTTTGGTGGTCCAGGCCTTCTTGATGCCTGTCGCCTGGGGACCGGTTCACATTGCGCGCCACATCACTGCGATATCGCCGCGACCAGCTTCCCGACCGCGCCGAGCCATCCCTTCGCCACTTCCTGGTAGTACAGCGAGGCCGTCTTCTGCACGCCGTCGGCGAGCGACGGGTAGGCGGAGATCCGTTGCGCGAGGTCGGTGATCCTCATTCCTTTGCGGCGGGCAAGCACGACCTCTTCGATCACCGTCGAGGCATTCGAGCACAACACGTGTGCGCCGAGGATGCGGCCCTTGCCGTCGCAGACGAACTTGATGAGACCGGAGGATGCCCGGTCGACGACCGCCCGATCGACGTCGGCCATCTGGGTGACGTAGGTGCGCACATCGTCGCCATGTTTCTCGCGCGCCTCCTCTTCCGTCAGGCCGATGTGCCCGACCTCGGGGTCGGTGTAGAGCGCCCAGGGGATGTTGGTGTAATCCGTCGCGGACTTGCCGGGGAAGAGCATGTTGCGCACGAGCTTCACGGCCTCGTACGCCGCCACGTGCGTGAACTGCATCCCGCCGTGGACGTCGCCGCAGGCCCAGATGCGGGGGACCGAGGTCTGCAGAAAGCGGTCGACCGTGATGAACGATCTTTCGACCTTCACACCCACTTGCTCGAGGCCGAGGTCTTCGGTGTTCCCGCGCCGTCCGGATGCGACGAAGATCTCGTCGGCGACGACCTCCCGCGATTCGCCGCGCTTGTTCTCGATGCGCGCGATCTTCGCCTCGCCTTCGCGCCGCACGGACTTCACCGCCCAACCGGTACGGAGCTCGATCTTCTCCTCGGCGAGGATCTCTCGGAGGCGCGTGATGATTGCGGCGTCTTCCTTGTTGATGATCTCGTCGAGCATCTCCACCACGGTCACGCGCGCGCCGAAGCGCGAGAAGATCTGCGCGAACTCGATGCCGATGGATCCGCCGCCGAGGATGAGGACGGAGGAGGGGAATGCATCCTGGGCGAGAAAGGTGGCGTGGTCGAGGAAGCCGTGCTCCTTCAGTCCGTCGACGGGAGGAACCGACGTGCGCGAGCCGGTGGCGATGACGATGTCCTTCGCGATCAGCGTGCGCCTGCCCACTTCCACTTCATTGCGGGCGACGAGGCGTGCGTGGCCTTCCATGACGTCGATGCCGAGGCGGCGGAACTTCTCCGGATCGTCGTGGCGGCTGATGGCGCGCCGCTGCTCGCGCATCGAGTCCATCACCGACTTCGGCGTGATCCGGGGCGTCACCGGCTCGAGGCCGAGCGCATCCGCGTGCCGCATCTGATGCGCGAGCTTCGCCGACGCCACCAGCGCTTTCGTCGGAACGCACCCGGTCCAAAGGCAGTCGCCGCCGAGTGCCGCGCGCTCGATGAGCGCCACCTTCCGCCCGAGGCGCGCACACCCCGAGGCGGTGACCAGCCCGGCGGTGCCGCCGCCGATCACTACGACGTCGAATGATTCGGCCATTTTTTCGCTCCGAAGACGTAGTCTCAAAGTCTCAAAGTCTCAAAGTCTCAAAGCCTCAGAGTCTCAGAGTTTCAGTGTCTGAAGGTTCCTGAGTCTCGGAGTGTCAGAGCTGCAAGAGCTCAAAGCTGCAATCTCTCAAAGAGTGTGGGCAACGCCGTCTTTGAGACTTTGAGACTTTGAGACTTTGAGACTTTGAGACTCTGAGACTTTGAGACGTCAAGCCACGTACACAGTCACGCGCCTCTCGCGCGGGCCATCCAGTTCCACAAAGTACACCCCCTGCCACGTGCCCAGCACGAGCTTGCCGTTGCGATACGGCCACGACAGCGACGTGCCGATCATCATCGACATGAGGTGCGCGTCGGAGTTTCCTTCATCGTGTTCGAACCTCACGTTCGGGATCATGGCCCGGATCGCCTTGACGAGATCGCGCGGGACGTCCGGGTCGGCGTTCTCGTTGACGGAGATCGCGCACGTCGTGTGAGGGACGACGATCGTCGCGATCCCCTCCGTCGCATCGAGGGATACGAGCGCGGCGTCGACCTCCCGGGTGACGATCACGATCTGCTCCCGCTCGCTGGTGCGCACTCGAAACGTCGTGTCCCGCATGATCCGATCATATAATTCCAGTTACACACGGTTGGCGGTTGCCGGTTGGCGGTTGGCGGCACATCGAAACGAGCCCCCGCCCTCCCGCCAACCGCCAACTGCCAACCGTCAACCGGTCCCATGCCCTTCTTCTGCATCCACTGCAAAACGGAGATCGACTCCCGGTACAAGGCCTGCCCCTTCTGCGGAGAGGCGATCACCGATTTCCTGCGCCGGTATCTGGAGACGCCGCTCGACGGCAAGTACCGGATCCTCTCCCGTCTCGGCGTCGGCGGCATGGGCGAGGTCTACAAAGTCCTGCACACGCACCTCAACGCGATCCGGGTCATCAAGCTGATGCGCTCCAACATCGCATCGGATGCCGGTGCGCACGAACGGTTTCTCCGCGAGGCGCGGCTGGCGACGAAGATCCAGCATCCCAACGTCGCGGCGCTCTTCGACTTCTCTACCCTCAATGACGGTGCGCATTACATGGTGTGGGAGTACATCGAGGGCATCAACCTGCACGAGCTGATCACCGAGCGCGGGCCGCTGTCGGCGCGCTACGCGGCGAAGCTCGCGGTGCAGGCGCTGATGGGGCTCGATGCGATCCATCGCGCCGGCATCGTCCATCGCGATGTGAGTCCCGAGAACCTGATGATCGCGCGGGATGACGAGGGCAACGAGCGCGTGAAGATCATCGACCTGGGGATCGCGAAGTCGTCCGGAGCCGACGACGACAAGACCAAGACGGGGACGTTCGTCGGCAAGTGGAAATACTGCTCGCCGGAGCACCTGGGCATGCTTCCGCCCGGCGAGCGCATCGACGGCCGCGCGGACCTCTATTCGTTCGGCATCGTCCTGTACGAGATGCTCGCCGGCGTGCCGCCGTTCGTGTGCGACACGCCTCACGCCTATCTGATGAAGCACGCGTCCGAGCGCCCGAAGGCGCTGGCCGAGGTGAATCCCGGGGCAGTCGTGCCGCCACAGCTCGAGACGCTCCTCTTCCGCGCGCTGGAGAAAGACAGGACGAGGCGCTACACGTCGGCGCGCGAGTTTGCGCGCGAGCTCGAGCGGGTGGCGGCATCGTTGCCCGATACGGCGGGCGCTCCGCCGCCGGTTCCTCCGACCGCCGAGGTCACCGATGAAGCGACGAGCTACGCCACGCGCTACGACGGCAATGCGGAGACGGTGGTGTCGATCGAGAGCCATGTGCCTGCCCCGGCGGTGCAGAAGACGCTCGATCGCGTGGCGTCCGCGGAGGAGCTCCCTCCCGCGAAGAAGGGCTCGCCGTGGCTGCTCTACGCCGCGGCGGCGGTCCTTGCCGTCGTTGCCTCCGTCGGCGGATGGATGCTGACGCGCGAGCGTCCCGCGCCGCGGGCGGCGCTTCCGGCGCCGGCACCGCTGACGGCTTCCGTCGTGCTGCCGGTCGGGCCGGGACGCGTCGCCGTGAACGCGTTCCCCTGGGCCAACGTCACCAGTGTGCGGAACGCCGACAGCGGAGCGACGATCGACATCGGTGCGAACGTCGTCACGCCGGCGCCTCTCGATCTCGCGCCAGGCCGGTACGAGGTCACGCTCGCGAATCCGAACTTTCCGCAGCCGATCATGCGCACGGTGGTTGTCGCATCGGGCGGCAACGTCGATCTTCACGTGACGTTCAGCGATCCCGCGGTGGCGTCCGTCCCGGACTTTGGAGTGGCGGAATGAAGCGGGTCCTCGCGGTCCTGCTGTTCGCCTCCACGGCCTTCGCCGCGGAGAGGTGGTGGGACTCGTACAACCGCGGTGTCGCGGCGGTGAACGAAAAGAACTACAACCTCGCCGCGAGTCTTCTGCAGAAGGCGATCGCGGAGAATCCAACGGAAGGTACGGCCGTACGGGCGGGGAAGTCGATCATGACCTACGTCCCGCACTTCTGGCTCGGCATCGCGAAGTTCAACCTCGGCGACACGGACGGTGCGCTGCGCGAGTGGAGGATCTCAGAGGAGCAGGGCGCGGTCGCGCGGACGTCGTATTACTCGTCGATGAAGGACTGGGTCGCGCGCGCGCAAAAGGAGAAACAGAGCGAAGCGCGCAGTGCGGTGAGCGGCCCGAGGAAAGCGGCCGAGGGTGCGATCAGCCGCGCGATGCAGATCCAGGGCGACGCGATGAGCGGGGGCGGCGACCGCACGCAGAGCTATCGTGACGCGCAGCGGAAGTTGCAGGACGCCCTGACCCAGTTCCGCAAGGCAGGGAATGACGCGAACGCATATGCCTCTGTTTCGCAGACCGCGGAGCAGGCGGCGAAGCTCTTCTCCGCGGCGTCCGAGGAGGGGAAGAAGGCGAAGGCGGCCGCGGCCGCGCGTCCGAAACCGGTGAAGCCGGTACCCACCAGGCCGGCGGAGGTCGCCGTGCCCGTCGAGACGTCCCCGGTGAAGACGGAGACCGTCGCTGCTCCTCCGAGAGTCGAAGCAGCACCCGTCGTCAGTCAGGCGAAGGTCGCGGCCGAGATCGCGGTGCAGGAGTTTCGTCGCAAGGCAGCGCGTGCCGAGGGGGAGAAGCTGCGCAGACAGCTCGCCGCGGCGAAGAACGACGCCGAATACGATGAGGTACGGCTCGCCGCGGAGAAGCGGCTCCTGGAGCTGACGAAGCCTGTGCCTGTCGAACCGGTGGTCGAGCCGCTCGTTGCGAGCGCGAAGTCGAGGATCGACGTCACGCCGGCGTATCGCGCGTTTGCCAATGGCGACCTCGCATCCGCGGAGCGACTGCTCACGAAGATGATCGTCGAGACGCCGGCGGCCGAGGCGTACCTGCTGCGCGGATGCGTGCGCTACACGCGGGCCATGCTCTCGCGCACGCCCGACGCGTTGCTCGTCTCCGCCAACGACGACTTCAAGGCCGCGCTGCAGCGGAATCGGGCGCTGCGTCTCGACCCGCGCGTCTTCTCGCCGAAGCTGGTCGCGCGGTTCGAGCAGGTGCGCGGCGCGCAGTGATGGACCCGGTCGCAGCAGCAGGACGTCTCGCGCCGTACGCGAAGTGCCCCACGCCGCTCGTGCGCTCGCTGCTCCTGAGCGCGCAGCTCGGATGCGATCTCTGGGTGAAGAACGAGACCGTCTCGCCGATCGCGTCATTCAAGTGGCGCGGCGCGCTGAACGACATTCTCCGCGAGCCCAACGCAGCGGTGGTGACCTCGTCGACGGGCAATCACGGACAGGGTGTCGCGTGGGCGGCGCGTGTCGCGGGCGTGACCGCGCACGTGTTTCTGCCGCGCGGCGCGAACGCCGTCAAGCGTGCGAAGATCGAGCTCCTCGGCGCGACGATCCACGACGCCGGCGATGACCTCGACGACGCGAAGCGACACGCGATGCAGTTCGCGCGCGACGGGGGCCTGCGCTTCATCGACGACGGCGACAGCGCGGGCGTGATCGAAGGCGCGGGTACGGTGGGCGTGGAGATCGCGCGGCAGCTGGAGCGCGTCGACGTCATCTACGTGCCGATGGGCAGCGGGTCGCTCGCGTCCGGAGTGGGGATGGCCATGCCGCACGCGCGGGTCATCGCGGTGCAGGCGAAGGGCTCGCCGGCGATGGCGGAGAGCTTTCACGCCCGGCGCGCGATCGAGCGTCCGATCGATACGCTCGCGGACGGGCTGGTCTGCCGCGTCCCGGCGCAACTCGCGCTCGATGCTCTGATCGCGCACGTCGACGACGCGATGACCGTCACGGACGACGAGCTCCTCGCCGCGACGCGCGCGATGATCCTCGGCGCACATCTGCTCGTCGAGCCGTCGGGCGCGGCGGGACTGGCGGCGGCGATGAAGCACGAGCTGCGCGGGAAGACGGTCGTCGTGATTGCCACGGGGGCAAACATCACGGCCGAGGTGTTCGGGAGACTGCATGCGTGAAGTGCTCCTCCTCGGAGATCCCCGACTCCGCGTCCGCTCTTCCGAAGTCGCGTCGTGCGATGCCCGCGAGCTCGGCGAGCTCGCGGCGACGCTCGAGGAGTTCCGGCGGCGGCACGGCTTCGGTCGCGCCATCTCCGCGCCGCAGATCGGCATCGCCCGGCGCTTCATCGCCGTGAACCTCGGCAAGGGGACGTTCTTCGTCGTGAATCCGGTGATCACCTGGCGCAGCGAAGAGACGTTCACCATGTGGGACGACTGCATGAGCTTCCCCGACCTGCTCGTGCGCGTCGCGCGCGCGAAGTCGCTGTCGCTCGAGTACGGGGACGAGCAGGGAAAGCGGAAGGAGTGGCGCGAGCTCGACCAGGCCGCGGCCGAGCTCCTGCAGCACGAGATCGATCACCTGGACGGCGTGCTCGCCGTCGACCGTGCGATCGACGGAGAGTCTCTGGTGATGCGCCGCGAGTATGAGCGGAATCGCGAGTATTTCGACGCGAAGGTGGACTACGCGATCGTGCCGACGATCGAGGTCTGAGAGTGCTGAGTGCTGAGTGCTGAGTGACGCTCCGCGTCAGGCAATCTTCGCGCCTGGGCGGGCGGGACTCAGCACTCAGCACTCAGCACTCAGCACTGCGTCAGCGGGTCAGCTCGACGCCGTTCGCCACGAACGAGACCTCGATCGCGCTGCCATCCTCGTTCCGGTTCAGCTTCGCGCCCTCTTCCTCGAGGTGATCGGCCTCGGCCTTCGAGAGCTTCTTCACCGTCGTGACGCCCTCGGCGCGAGCCTTCATCCCCTTCGAGTCGAGCGGGACGAAGAAGCCGTAGTCCTTGAACGTGACCCGGACGCTCTGGTCCGCGTCGGCTGCCGGCTGGAGTTGCATCCAGCAGCCCTTGCGCTCGCAGGCGTTGGTGACGACGCCTTCGACGACGACAGGGGTCTTCGTGTACTCGGCCGGCGAGGCGAGGACGGTCGCGAGCGGGACCGGCTTCGCGTCCTTCGCGATCGCGGCGCCGCGGGAGATGGGCTCGCCCGCGAAAAGGGTGGTGGCAACGAGGAGCAGCGTGGCAACGAGCGTGATTCGCTTCATCATGACGTCGATTCTATTGCTTCATGCGGGGCAGCGCTCTCGGAGCGGCAGCCGTTCGTGCACGCGCAACACCCGCCGGAAGGCGCGGAATCCCGAGCGTCGAGCGAGGGACCTGGGCGGGAGGGGCTCGAAAAGGCCGGAAGGCCGGAAGGATGAAGGCCGGAAGGTCGGATGCGCGTGCGTGCCGCGCCACCCGCTTCGTCATCGGATTCGTCGTCCACGCCGGTACGGACACTTTTCCGCTGGCGCCGAAGATCTCCGCGGTTGCGCTGGCGAGGATTACCTGACGACTTGCGTCTCGAGTGAGGCCCGCACCGGCCGCTGAACGGCCGGCCTTTCAGCCGGCCTTTGAATCGATGAACCGCGTTCAGTGCGAGTGCGCCGCGCCGTGGTCTCCGATGCGCATGCCATAAAACGACCGGTGCACGAAGAACATCGCGATCAGGAGGAACACGCCCGACAGGACCAGCGTGAGCGTGCCCTGTCCGGCGTTGGTCATTTCCACCGCGAGCTCGACAGCCAAAAGGCCGAAAAGGGTCGTGAACTTGATGACCGGGTTCATCGCCACCGACGACGTGTCCTTGAACGGATCGCCGACGGTATCGCCGACGACGACGGCCGCGTGCAGCGGCGTTCCCTTGGCCTTCATCTCCGTCTCGACGATCTTTTTCGCGTTGTCCCACGCGCCGCCGGCGTTGGCCATGAAGATCGCCTGGTACAGACCGAACAGCGCGATCGAGATGAGGTAGCCGATGAAGAAGAACGGCTCGAAGCAGGCAAATGCGAGCGTCGAGAAGAACACCACCATGAAGATGTTGAGCATTCCCTTCTGCGCGTACTGGGTGCAGATCTCGACGACCCTTTTCGAGTCTTCGACCGACGCCTTCTCCGCGCCGATGTCCAGCTTGATGTTGGCCTTGATGAACTCGACCGCGCGATAGGCGCCGGTCGACACGGCCTGCGTGGCCGCGCCGGTGAACCAGTAGATCACCGCGCCGCCGACGACCAGCCCGAGGAGGAACTGCGGGTGGAGGATGGAGAGCTTCTCGACGTTGATCGTGAGGCCGCGGGTGAGCATGACGATGATCGCGAAGATCATCGTCGTGGCGCCGACGACGGCCGTGCCGATGAGCACCGGCTTGGCGGTGGCCTTGAAGGTATTGCCCGCGCCGTCGTTCTCCTCGAGGTAGTCCTTGCCCTTGTCCCACGCGGGAGTGAAGCCGAAGTCGCGCTGGATCTCTTCATCGATGCCGGGAAGCGTCTCGATGGTCGAGAGCTCGTAGACCGACTGGGCGTTGTCCGTGACCGGTCCGTACGAGTCGACGGCGATCGTCACCGGACCCATGCCCAGGAAGCCGAACGCGACGAGACCGAAGGCGAAGATGGCCGGCGCGATCATGAGCGCGCCGGCGTCGATGGGGAACCTTCCGGCGATCCAGGCCGCGATGCCCATGAGACCGGCGATCGCCAGCCCCATCCAGTACGCGGAGAAGTTGCCGGCGATGAAGCCAGCGAGGATGTTCAGGGACGCTCCACCTTCCCGTGACGCGGTGACGACCTCGCGCACGTGGCGCGACTCGGTCGAGGTGAACACCTTCACGAGCTCGGGGATGATCGCGCCGGCGAGCGTGCCGCAGGTGATGATCGTGGAGAGCTTCCACCACATCGTGGTGTCGCCGCCGAGGCTCGGGATGAGCACGTACGAGACGGCGTAGGTGACGGCCACCGAGAGGATCGATGTGAGCCACACCAGCGACGTCAACGGAGCCTCGAAGTTCATCTTGTCCGCGGAGCCGAAGCGCGCCTTGGCGAACGCTTCGTTGATGAAGTACGAGACGGCCGAGGTGATGACCATCAGCACGCGCATGACGAAGATCCAGACCAGGAGCTGGACCTGGACGGCCGGATCGGTGACCGCGAGGAGGATGAACGTGATCAGCGCGACGCCGGTGACGCCGTAGGTCTCGAAGCCATCGGCAGTCGGCCCGACGGAGTCGCCCGCGTTGTCGCCGACGCAGTCCGCGATGACGCCCGGGTTGCGGGCGTCGTCTTCCTTGATGTTGAAGACGATCTTCATCAGATCGCTGCCGATGTCGGCGATCTTCGTGAAGATGCCGCCGGCGATGCGCAGCGCGGCGGCACCGAGGGACTCGCCGATGGCGAAGCCGATGAAGACCGGGCCGGCGTAGTCACCCGGCACGAACAGCAGAATCGCCAGCATGATCAGCAGCTCGGTGGAGATGAGGAGCATGCCGATCGACATGCCCGCCTTGAGAGGGATCGAGTAGGTGGGGAAGGGTTTGCCCCTCAGCGATACGAATGCGGTGCGCGAGTTCGCAAAGGTGTTGATGCGGATGCCGAACCAGGCCACACCGTAGCTGCCGGCGATGCCGACGAGCGACGCGATGAGGATGATCACCACGCGCACGGCGTCGAAGTGACGCAGCAGGCCGAAATAGACCACCATGATCGCGCCGATGAAAAGCTCGAGCAGGAGGATGAACTTGCCCTGGGTGATGAGGTAGGTCTTGCAGGTCTCGTAGATCAGCTCCGAGATCTCGCGCATCGAGCGATGCACGGGCAGCCTCTCGAGCTGCACATACATCATCAGGCCGAAGAGCAGGCCGAAGACGCAGACGATCAGACCGCCGAGCAGAAGGCGATCGCCGCCCATCCCGAGGAACTGCACGCTGCCGAGATCCGGCAGCACGAGGTTGGCCTCGGAACGGTGTTCCATCGGCTGGCCCGCGAGCGGCGAGCTTCCCGGCGCGACCGCGGGATCCGCGGACGGATACGCCTCCTGCGCGACGGCGACGCCACCGAGCGCGACGATACTGATCAGCGCGACGAGCAGTACGCGCATGGTCGTGGACTTCATTGATTCCTCCGAGAATTGGATGAAGAGACCGGCCGGGAGGCCGAACAGGCGCGCCGCTTCCGTGGCTGCGGGCTCCCAGGGCGCGCGGATTGTAGCAGGAGCAGCAGTCTTCCAGCCGGTTCAAATTGCGGTGCATGGCGCCGCTCGTTATGATGCGCGGCACCGAGACAAGACCTGACCGGAACCTCGGTCATCGGCGATCACTCTTCAGGAGCTCTGACGAATGGATATGGCTTTCTATCTGGTCCCGCTGGCGGGAGTGTTGGCGCTGCTCTTTGCCTTCATGCGCAGCACGTGGATTCGCAAGCAGGATGCGGGGACTGCCGAGATGATGGTGATCGCGGCGCACATCCGGGAAGGGGCCATGGCGTTCCTCGGGCGCGAGTACCGCGTTCTGGCCGTGTTCGTCGCGGTCGTGGCGCTTCTTCTCGGCTGGGCGAACGCCGGCCGCGCGGAGAGCTCATGGCTCATCGGAGTGTCGGTCGTCGTGGGTGCGACGTGCTCCGCGCTCGCGGGATATTTCGGGATGCGTGTGGCGACGAATGCAAACGTGCGAACGGCGGCGGCGGCTCGGACGAGCATCGTCAGCGCGCTGCGACTGGCCTTCGCCGGCGGTTCGGTCATGGGCTTCGCGGTGGTCGGCCTTGGGATCCTGGGTCTCTCCGTCCTGTACATCGTGTACATGCGCATCTTCGCGGACGGCGATCCACAAGCGACGATGCTGCGGACCGTCACCGTGCTGGCCGGGTTTTCGTTCGGGGCCAGCTCGATCGCGTTCTTCGCGCGCGTGGGCGGCGGGATCTACACGAAAGCCGCGGACGTCGGCGCGGATCTGGTCGGCAAGGTCGAAGCGGGAATCCCCGAGGATGATCCGCGGAATCCCGCGGTGATCGCGGACAACGTCGGCGACAACGTCGGCGACGTTGCCGGAATGGGCGCCGACCTGTTCGAGTCCTACGTCGGGTCGATCATCGGCGCACTGGTTCTGGGCATGACCGCGACGATGGTCGGCGGCACCGCGTACACGCCGCAGCTCGTGCTCTTTCCCTTGGTCCTGGCGGCGGTGGGCATCGTTCTTTCCCTTGTCAGCACGAGCCTCGTGCGCATGAGCGAGACCGGGAATCCGTCGCGGGCATTGCACACCGGACCGTTTGCGGCCGCGGTGATGATGCTGATCGCGATCTACTTCATCGCCCAGCGCATGCTCCCAGGCCGATACCTGCTCGAGGGGAAGGAGTTCAACGCCAACGGGATCTTTCTCGCGACCGTGGCCGGCCTCGTGGCCGGTGTGCTGATCGGCATCATCACGGAGTACTACACGTCGGAGGCGAAGGGGCCCGCGCGCGGCATCGCCCAAGACTCGCTGACCGGCGCGGCCACGAACATCATCAGCGGCCTCGCTGTCGGCATGCGCTCGACGGCTCTGCCGGTCATCGTGCTGGCCGCTGCGATCGTCATCGCGCACCAGCAGGCCGGCCTCTACGGAATCGCCATCGCGGCGCTGGGGATGCTGCTCACGACCGGTATCCAGCTCGCGGTGGACGCGTATGGCCCGATCGCGGACAACGCCGGCGGCATCGCCGAGATGAGCCATCTCGGCAAGGACGTGCGTGCCCGTACAGACAAGCTGGATGCCGTTGGCAATACCACCGCGGCGATCGGCAAAGGCTTCGCCATCGGCTCGGCCGCCCTGACGGCCCTGGCGCTCTTCTCGGCCTTCAAAGCCACCGTCGGCCTGCGCACGATCGACCTCAGCGAGCCCGAGGTCATGGGCGGCCTCTTCCTCGGCGCCATGCTCCCGTTCCTTTTCTCGGCGATGTCGATGAAGGCGGTGGGACGCGCGGCCTTCAAGATGATCGAAGAAGTCCGGCGGCAGTTCCGGGAGATCCCCGGCCTGCTGGAGGGGGATGGCAAGGCCGACTACGCTCGGTGCGTCGACATCTCCACGAAGGCAGCCATCAACGAGATGGTCTTGCCGGGCCTTCTCGCCGTCGTCGTCCCCGTGATCGTCGGCTTCTACAGCGTTCAGGCTCTCGGCGGTCTATTGGCCGGAGTGACGGTCTCCGGAGTTTTGCTTGCCATCTTCATGTCCAACGCCGGCGGAGCGTGGGACAACGCCAAGAAGTACATCGAGAGCGGCGCGCACGGGGGCAAGGGCTCCCCCGCGCACAAGGCGGCGGTCGTCGGCGACACCGTGGGCGACCCGTTCAAGGACACCTCCGGGCCGAGCCTCAACATTCTGATCAAGCTGATGTCGGTAGTCGCGCTGGTGGTGGCGCCGCTGTTCATCTGAGAAATTAAGAGTTAAGTAGGGTCAGACCCGGAAACTCTACTTAACTCTCCGCCGCCCACCCGTTAAGTAGAGTTTCCGGGTCTGACCCTACTTAACTCACCGCTCCACGAGCTCCAGGTCCGCGGCGATGTCGAGCGTGAACTTTCCTCGACCCGCCGGCGTGATCTGGACGGCAGGGCATTTCTCGCGGAGGCGGTGCTTGAGCAGGATCAGCCGGCTCTCGAGGTTGTCCTTGACCTCGGGCAAGCCGAGTCCGCGATCCATGCGCAGCTCGCGATTCGTGAACGACGTGCGCCCCTCGCGCTTCCACTGGCCGAGGAGTTTCCAGAGGATCCGTCCGGGGACATTGCGCACGAGATACTGGTCGTCGAGGAACACGCAGTCGTCGTCGCGGTAGTAGGTGAGGGTATGGCGCGTGCGCGCCGGTGGCGGAGGGGTGAGGCGCAGTGGCGGAGGGGTGTCCGGCTCGACCGGCGCGGCGTCTTCCTCCGTCATCCGCTCGATGCCGAGCGCGATCTGATTTGCAATGACGCCGAGGTAGGCCTCATCCCATTCGCCGAAGGCCATGGGGTCGCGTGATTCCGCGGCGAGGACGCCGACGAGACGGTCCTCGATCACCAGCGGCAGGATCAGTGCGCTCTGCGCGTCGGGGAGTCCGGGAAGCGGAATCTCCGGAGGAACGATGCGCCCGCCGTCCGACATCACCGCACGCCGCACGGCGCGTCCGTAGCGCAGTCCCTCATCGAGTCCGCTGATGCGCAGCACGCGCCGCTCGCGCGCAACGGTGCCGATCAGGCCCTCGCCGATCGTCACCTCCGCGCCGACGCCGCCTCCGTAGCCGCGGCAGGCGATGGTGATCAGCTTTTGCGCGGGCTCGTCGCTGAGCAGCACGATCGTATTGGACATGCCGAAAAAGACGTCGAGCGCGTCGAGCGTCGCCGCGAGTAGGGTCTCCAGATCGTCGGCGCGATTGATGCGGTCGGAGACGAGCTGCAGTCCGCGGATCTCCGTCCGCCGTCCCGAGGGAGAGACGGTCTCGTTCGGAACGTCGGTCTCGGTGAGAAACCCTTCGACCTTCTCCGCGTGCAGGACTTCGAAGACGTCGGAGGCGATGAGGCGGAACACGCCATCCATGCCCGTGTGCGAGGCGATGGCCTGGATGCGCAGCTTCATCGTGTCGAACAGCGGGCCGCTCTTCTCGGAGCGGAGGAACTTCAGGCGCAGCCGGTAGGCCTGCATCGTCAGGGGGTCGTAGATCTCGGCCATCGCGTGGGGGTTCTCCGCGAGATTGCGCCGGGTCTTGTTGAAGAACTGCTGCGAGAGCGCGACGTGCATGTCGTCGACGAGGTAGATATGGCTGACGTATGCGACGTTCGGCAGGCCGGTCGCGTCGGCCGACGCGAGGAGGCTGGGAATGACACCTTGAAAACAGCGGAAGATCGCGGAGAGCTTCATCATACGAGGGGCGATCCTGCCTTCGGCCCGGGAGTCTGATCGAAGACCTGCTCGACGGAGACCTCGATGGCGAACGCCGGCCAGTGTGCCATCCGGTGGGTCACGCGGCGCGGGAGTCCGAGCTCGGCCAGAACGGCCGCGAACTGGTGAAGGCGCATGCGCACGAACGCTTCTTCGGCCGGCGGCGCGAGTTTCACGCCACGGCTCACGCCTTTGATCTGCACGGAGACGTGCGACAGCGGCTCCGTGCACGCGATCGCGACGCGCCGGGTGGTGGCGACGTTCGCGATCGTCTCCTGTCCCGTCGCCGCCGGAACGTACACCGTGACGGTCTCGAAGTCGTCCTTCGTAGTGAGGGCGATGGCTCGGCAGCAGGTCGGGACCTTGTCCGCGTCGACCGTCCCGACGAAGACGGAGATCCCTCCCTCGACGAACCTCTGCAACTGATGGTCGGTAGTCATGAGCGCCGGTGATTTTAGGATCTTTTCGCGACGCTGGTGCCGGGAGAGGTTGCGAGCTCCCCGTAGCGAGTTGCGACGACCGTCGCGCGTCGCACCGGTTTTCTCATCGACGGGCGGAGGCGCGATCGTAGTGCGATTTTGCGTGGAAGTTATTGTTATGATGCTTTCCGGTCACGTCGCGATTTCATGGTTGGAGAGTCCTCAATGTTTGTCGTCATCGCCGCCCTCGTCATCGAATCGTTGCAGCCGTTGCGCACTGTGGAGGTTCCACGGCATGAGGAGGCCCTCGGCGTGTTCCGATATGCCCGCGATGCCCAATACGAGTACCTCGGCACGCCGCGCGGTCTTCATCGCACGGACCGCATCGCCATCGGAACGCTCGAGATGATCGCGGAGCAACCGGTGTCCGCTCTCGCGGCTGAAGCGAACGTCCTGTATGTGAGCTTTGGTCTGACGAACGAGTCTCATGCCAGCGGCCACACGCTGCACCGCTCCGAGGATCACGGCGCCAGTTTCACGCCGATCGATGCCGGGTTGCTCGACTGCTCGCTCCTGCCCTGGGGTGAGCCATGCCGCTATCTCGTGTCCCGTCAGATCGAGATCGCGCCGGGACGATTGTTCGTGGAGGCGGGCGGAAACATCCTGGTCAGCGGTGACGACGGCGCGAGCTGGACGCGCCTGATGGGCGTTTCATCGGACGGAAAGCCGGCCGCGCAAACGTGTCCGATCGTCTTCACGCGGATCGGAACGCGCATGCTCACCGGCGGGGAGTGTCCGCTCGACTTCGGGTGGATCGGAGAAGGAACGCTTCGCGACGATCTCCTCGGATGGGTTGCGGAGCCCGAGCGATTCGATCTGCCGCTCGAGAACCGGAACGTGCACTTCATCCGACACGTGGGGAACGGCGTCGTCTACGCGAGCCCCGAGGGGGCGTTGCTCGAGAGTACCGACGGCGGAACGACCTGGCGGTTCGTCCTTCACCACCCGCTCGAAGGCGGCGAGCGCTATCCGTACGCCTACCATTTTCTCGTCACGCCGCGGCTGATGGTCCTCGGCGGATTCGACAAGAAGAACGACGTCGGTTATCTCTCGTATTCGAACGACGGCGGAGAGACATGGATCGACGCCTCGCACCTCGTCGGCAACGCCCACGTGGAATTGCTGGCGGAAGATGTGGACGGGCGCCTGCTCCTCGGGATGTATGAGGGAGACACGTTCACGCTCGCGGAGCTCGTCGTGCGCGAGCGTCCTTCGCGGCGGCGCGCGGTACGTCGGTGAAGGCGTGGCGGGAAGCCCCGCCCAGCGCGCGCGAGACGCGTGCGCGTCAGCCGCCGGGACGGCGGCGGTCGGGAGAGTCGGCCCGTTCCAGCGGACCGCCGACGTCGCGCCGGCTGACGCCCGGGCGTCCCGCCCGCGCCCTGGAGTTTTGGACATTTCGGGGTGCCGCGGGCAGATCGTCCCGAAGGGACTTCAGAGGGTAGCCGGTGGCAAGCGCAAAAGCGCCGCCACCGGAAGAAGACGGCATGCAGGAAGTCCGCCCCGGAGGGGCGGAAGAGGTTCTCTGCCGCCCCTCCGGGGCGGATCATTCGCGGACGCGCCGTTTCCGGTGGCGGCGCATTCGCGCTCGCCACCGGCTACCCTCTTTACGCGCCTCCGGCGCAGCTGCCCGAGGATAAAGTTAACGCCATTGCGGCTGAAAAGCCGGGGCTATTTCCTCATGCCCGCTACGCGGGCGTTTGGGCAACAGACCCTGAAGCGGGCCCGCGTAGCGGGCCCGCCCGCGCCCTTGAAGTCAACGACTACGGGCCGGCCTGCTGCGGCGCGCGGATGTGAATCTCGACGCGGCGGTTGAGCTGGCGTCCCTCGGCGGTGTCGTTCGACCCCTTCGGGTCCGTCTCCCCATAGCCGTAGACGACCACGTTCCGCGAGGCGACGCCGCGGTCGATCAGGTAGTCGGCGACATTCGCGGCGCGTTGCTCGGAGAGCCGCTGGTTGTACGCGTCCGAACCGGTCGAGTCCGTGTGACCCTCGACGATGATGTGATTGTCGGGGTACTGAGCGAAGTTCGTTGCCAGCTCGGTCAGGGTCGTGCGCGAAGCGGAACGCAGCGCGGCGGAGTCATAGTCGAAGAGGATGTCGCTCGTGAGGCGCACCTCGATCTCGCCCTCGGACGGGCGACTCACTTCGACTCCTTCGATCTGCCGGAGCTCTGCCTCCTGCTTGTCCATGCGGCGTCCGACGACCGCGCCCACCGCGGCGCCTGTCGCCGCGCCGACGACCGCGCCGGTGCGCTTGTTGCCGCTCTGATTGCCGATCACCGCCCCGGCGACGCCGCCGACGACCGCGCCGATCACGGCGCCGCGTTTGGTCTTGCGATTCGGGTCGGTGCCCGTGTCATCCGTCGTCGCGCAGGCGAAGGCGAAGACGGCGATGAGGATGAAAACGAAACTTCTCTTCAACATTTGACCTCCCAGCCAAAAAAAGACGCTCGTTGCCGAGCGTCGTTTGTGAATTGCACCATTGATACCGGATTGGTCCTCAGGCGTTGTTCGCCCTGACGTAGAGCTCCACGCGGCGATTCTGCTGTCGGCCGCTGGCGGTACCGTTCGACGACTTCGGCTTGGATTCCCCGTAGCCGTAAGCGTCGAGCCGCGAGCCTCGGACGCCGAGGTCTTCCAGGTAGCTCGAGACGACGCTGGCGCGACGCTCGGATAGACGCTGATTGTAGGCCGCGGAACCGGTCGAGTCGGTGTGCCCCGCGACAACGATGGTGGTGTCGTTGTAGCGGTTGAACACTCCGGCCATTTCGCGCAGCTCGTCACGCGAGCTCGAGCGGAGGCCGGCCGAGTCGAAATCGAACAGGATCTCGTTGCGAACCGTCACCTTCAGCTCGTCTTCACCCGTGCGGGTGACGTCGAGGCCTTCGATCTGACGAAGCTCGCGCTCCTGCCTGTCCATCATGGCGCCGACGATCGCGCCGGTGGCCGCGCCGACCGCGGTCCCGACGACCGCGCCGCGCTTCGCGCTCCCTTTACCGCCGAGGCGCTTGTTGTTTCCGATGATCGTTCCGGCGATTGCCCCGGCGACACCGCCGATGATGGCGCCCTTTCGGGTTTTGTCGCGCTCCGTGGCGACGTCCGCGAGGGCCGCCGGCATGATCAGAACCGCGACGAGCATGGTGGCGATGAGGTGTTTCATTTGCTGTCTCCTTGTCTTACCTGCCGGCCCCTCATCGCAACGGACCTGCCACAGCGCGAATAACTATGGCAGGAAAGCGCGATGACGCGGCTTCGGCCCGCGTCGCGCGGGTGTACCATGCGGGCCGTGCCGCCCGAGTCCAACCTGAGGAACGTTCTCCGCAACCTTCTGCAATACGGGGACTTAACCTTTCGCGACTTCGTCGAGCTGGCGCTGTATCACCCTGACTTCGGGTACTACGCGCGACACGAAAATCCGATCGGGAAGGGGGCGGATTACGTCACCGCTCCCACGCTCAGCCCCGTTTTTTCGTTCGCTCTCGGCAGCCTCGTCCGCGAGTTCGTGCGCCGCAGCGAGGGCGCACTGTGCTCCATCGTGGACATCGGATGTGGCGATGGCGGACTGATCGAAGCGCTTGCCCGTTGCCCGTTGCCCGTTGCCAGTCCGGTGAGATTTCTCGGAGTCGATCGCGAGCTGGGTCGTGCTGCGCCTGGCGACGCGACGCCTGGACGACTCGTCGACTACGTCCGCACGGTCGACGAGCTTCCTCGTGACGGCGCACATCTCTTTCTCTCCAACGAGTTGTATGACGCGTTCCCGTTCGCCCGCCTGGTCCGTCGCGGCGAGCATGTGCACGAGCTCTGGGTTCGAGAGCGCGATGGAGCTCTCGACTGGACGGAGCGTGAGGCGCCGGCCGCATACGACGACTACTTTGCCGATCACCGGATCGAGTTGGCCGAGGGTCAGTTCGCGGACGTCTCGCTGGAGTGGGAGGCGTTTCATGCCGATGTCGTGCGATTTCTGCAGCGCGGACTGATCGTCACGATCGACTACGGCCATCCTGCAAAGACGCTTTTTCATCCGCGCGCCCGGCGCTTCGGAACCGCGGCCGCCTACGCGGGCCAGCGCGTGTCGCGCGATCTTCTGGCGAATCCCGGCGAGCAGGATCTCACGGCGCACATCAACTTCAGCGACCTCGAGCGCGCCGGCGAGCGCCACGGCGCGACGACGCTCTTCTTCGATCGTCTCGCGAAGTTCCTTCTGTCCCTCGGCATCGCCGAGCACGAGCTCTTCCGTCCCTTGCACGAGATGACCATCGAGAATCCGGAACAGGGGCTGGCGCTCAGGGAGGCGCGGGAGGAAGCGCGGCGGCTCGTGCTGCCTGATGGGATCGGCGAGGAGATGCGTGTGCTGGTCCAGGCGAAGAACGTCGAGCTCGCCGGCTGGTCATTCCAGACGTGGCCCTCGTAGCCCTGCGCGAGCGCAGCGAGTCGAAGGGCCAGGTTGGCACCTACGCCGAGCGAAGCCCAGCGTAGCCGCACGTTCAGCGACGTTGGCGCGCGCTGCGTTGCTGTTAACGTGGCTCCTCGACTCGCTGCGCTCGCTCGGAGTCAAACCAAGAACGCTGAAACGCTTTCGACCCTGGCTGCACTACTCGAACGGAGACCCAAGATGCGATCCGCTTCGAGATGGCTGCCGACTCTCACCTTCGCGGCTCTCCTGTGCGCGTCCTGTCGCTGTGCGCCGCTGTCGCAGGCCGGCAACACGGCGACGGACGCGCCGCCTTCGGGAGATGACCTCACCGAAACCGCGTCGGAGGGCATCCGGATCGTGGTGAAGACCCCGAGCGCCGACGACCGCACGCCCATTGCCTCGCGCTCGTTCGTCTCGACCGATCGCGTCGCGCTGATGTGCGAGGATGCGGAGGCCGTGTGGAAGCTCGACGAGGACGGATCCGACGGGACGCTCGATCCGGCGTCTCACAGCGGGCCCCTGTTCGAGATCGCCTTGCGGCCGAAGCAAGTCAACGGAGCCCGACCTCGCCCGCTGAAGTACTCCGTGCTCGCGTCGGTAGGAGATCGCGCCACGACGCTCGTGCTCGAGCAGGATCCGATCGACACGATCCGCCAGCAGTACATCGACATGGCCAAGCGGCTCACGCCCTCGCGGTCGGAGTTCCTCAGGGGCGGGCGCAGCCCGCGCGGCTACTTCCGCTTCGCGGAGATCCAGAGCCGCGACGGCGCGCCATGGGCGGTGTTCACCGCGCTCGACCAGCTCGACCAATGGCGCGAGAACTACGGCGGACCGCTGAAGGTGAACCGCGGCTTCTCGACGCCGCGACACAACGCGAAGATCAAAGGTGCGGCGAAGAACAGCCAGCACCTCTACGGCCGGGCCGCCGACATCGATTCGGACGCGAGCGACTGGCACGCCAAGCGCGACGCCGCGCGCGACGCCGGCGCGTGTCTGGAGCCGCTGGCAATCTCCGGATATGGTCACGTGCACGGCGATTGGAGGGAGCAATGTCCGCCAGGATGGTGAGGTGTGCGTTCCTGCTGATCGTCGGGTTCGCAGCGTCAGCCCAACCGGTGATCACGCGCCATCAGGGACTCACCCACGTGCGTCCCGTCCAGGTGATCGACATCCCGAACGAGAAGCCGTTCCCTCCGCCCGCCGATCCGGCCGCGGATGCGCGTTGGCAGCAGGGGTGGGAGTCGCGGGCCACTCGGTTCGAATCGATCCGCGACAAGCCGACAGACGCGGGCAAGCTTTGGGCGATGCAGACGCTCTATCTCGAAGCGGCATTCATGCAGCGCCACTTCACGCGCACGGGAGAGCCGCTCGGCGAGGACTACGGCGCGTACTACATCGACCTCGGCTTATTCGTGACTGGACTCAAAGATCCGCGCTCGATCGAAGCCCTCGCGGTGGCCACGGACATCGCCCCCTCGGTCTCCTCCACGCTCGCTGAGTTCGGGGATCCCGCCGTCGAGGCCGTCGTGCGAACGCTGAACAACCCCTTCCTCCGCGAGAGTGGCGCATTCACCCTCGGCAAGTTTCTCCAGGGGTCGAACGAGCGGCGGATTCGGGTCGCGCCGGCCAAGATGCAAACGATCCGAGGCGCGCTGACGAAGGCCGTCGTCAACGGAACGCCGCAGTTGCAGAAGAACGCGGTGCGTGCGCTGAGGCACGTGAGGCTGACCGAGGACGAGAAAAAGATCCTCCGGAGCGTGGAGAGGAATACCAGGACGACGCCTGCCGTGAGAGGCGAGATCCAGCGCTCCATTCGACCGTGATCCAGCACGTGGGGCGGCCGTGACGTTCCTTCCTTGACTCTTCGGGTTCGCCGGCTAGAATGGCCGGCGGTCTGTAGAAGTCCTGTCGAGCGAGCGATCCAATGGCCAACTACTCAGTGTTGCTGGTAGCCGTGCTCATCGTCCTCTCCGTCCCGATTTTGGCCCTGTTCATCATCGCCCCGCTGGTGCGGGCCTCGCGAGTGAACAAGGTGAAACTCGAGCCGTATGAATGCGGCATCGCTCCCACCTCCCTGGCCTTCGATCACCGCTTCTCGGTACGCTACTTCCTCATCGCGGTCCTGTTCATCATCTTCGATGTCGAAACGGTGTTCCTCTTCCCCTGGGCGATCCGCTTCAAACAGCTCGGCTGGTTCGGGGCCATCGAGATGGCGATCTTTCTCGCGATCCTGCTGATCGGTTACTTCTACGCCTGGAAGAGGAAGGTCCTTTCATGGGTCTGATCGAGGACCGCTTCGAGTCGAACGTTCTCACCACGAACGTCGACAAGTTCTTCAACTGGGCCCGCAAATCTTCCCTCTGGCCGATGCAGTTCGGCCTGGCCTGCTGCGCCATCGAGATGATGGCCGTCCTCGATCCCCGTCACGACATGGCCCGCTTCGGCGCCGAGGTCTTCCGCGCCACGCCGCGCCAGGCGGACCTGATGATCGTCTCCGGCACGGTCACCGAGAAGATGGCGCCGATCGTCCGCCGGCTGTGGGACCAGATGCCGGAGCCGAAGTGGGTCATCGCGATGGGCTCGTGCGCCACGTGCGGCGGTCCGTACGACACGTACGCCGTCACGCAGGGCGTCGATCGTCTCATCCCCGTCGACGTCTACATCCCCGGATGTCCTCCACGTCCCGAGGCGCTGATCTGGGGACTGATCGAGCTGCAGAAGAAGATCGAGAAGATGCACATCCTGCGGAAGGGCGGCGAGGCGTATGACTTCGCCCGGGCCGCGGTGCGCGATTCACTCCGCCCGGCGCATGAGGGTCCGGCGCTCCGCGCCGAGCAGGCGGCGGCGACGCAGCTCAAGCAGGCGCCGATCTCGGGGGTGAAGCGCGCGCCCGCGCCGCCCTCGGCGCCCAAGCCGGCACCCGCTCCCGCCGCCGCGGTCGCGGAAGCATCCACGGTGTCGGAGGCGGAGATCCAGCAGGCCGCGGCTCCGGAGATCCCGCTCGAGCAGGAGGCCGAGACGGGGGCCTCTCCCGCCGTGCCATTCCATCGCGACGACCTCACGCTTCCCGAGCGCATGGAGATGGCCAAGGAGATCGGCGACAAGTGGGAGACGCGGCTCTTCGCCGCCATGGCGCAGACGGACTGCGGCGCGTGCGGATGGGACTGCGAAGGCTACGCGAACGCGCTCGCCACCGCCGAGACCGACGATATCTCATTGTGCGTCCCCGGGGAGTCGGAGACGCTGGACATGCTGAAAGCACTGATGGAGGAGAAAGGGAAGAGCTACTCGGGAGGATAGTTGGATCGTTGCCCGTTGCCAGTTGCCCGTTACCAGTGCTGTTTTCGCCCGCGCGAGAAACGCACTGGTAACTGGTAGCTGGGAACCAGCAACTCAATGTCAGAGCAAACTCCCCCAAGCCCAGCGCCGCCACCGGCCGCACCCGCCGGCCGCAGCGTCGACGAACTGAAGCGCGACCCGCTCGTCGCGGCTGCCGTCAGTCGTGTCGACGATGCGGTCCTCGGCGCGAAGGAGCTCGCCGGCGAGATCACGCTCTTCTTCGACAGAGACCGCATCGTCGAAGTGGCCCGCGCCTTCAAGGACGCCGGCTTCGTTTATCTGGTCGATCTCTGCGGCGTCGACTATTCGAAGTATCCGGGCCACACCGGTCTGCGGTTCAGCGTCTCGTACACCCTGTACTCCTTCCAGCAGAACGCACGCGTCCGCCTGCGTGTCTGGACCGATGAGAAGTGGCCCGTTCCCTCGGTGACGTCGATCTGGCGCACGGCGAACTGGCACGAGCGCGAGACGTACGACATGCTCGGCATCGAGTTCTCCGGCCATCCGAACCTCGAGCGCATCCTGATGTGGGAAGGCTTCAACGGCCATCCCCTCCGCAAGGACTTCCCCGTCCGCGGCATCGACACCGGCGCGCGCATCTACCCCGAGGTCTTCCCCGAGGGTGGTGGACCGAAGGCAGGATCGACCGGCAAGGACGTGAAAGACGTCAATCTCTACAAGGGCGAATGGAAGCGATACGGCCAGTGGCCCGTCGCCCAGATCGGCGGCGGAGGAAACGGCGGCGCAAAAGCGCCTGCACCCGCCCCGAAGCCCGCGCCGAAGCCGGTTGCAGAGGCTCCCGCGGCGCCGAAGCCGGTGGCCGCCGCCCCCGCCGAGGCTGCGCCGCCCACCGAGCCAGATGTGGAGGAGGAGACCGAATGAAGCCTCTTCTCCCGCCAACCGCCAACCGCCAACCGCCAACCGGCCGGGAGGTGGCTCGTGTTTGACGTCCATGAAATGGAGGTCAACTTCGGTCCGCAGCATCCGTCGACGCACGGTGTGCTGCGCGTCATCCTGAAGATCGACGGAGAGCGCATCATCGACGCAAAGCCGATCATCGGCTATCTCCATCGCGGCACGGAGAAGCTCTTCGAGCACATGGCCTATCCGCAGTGCATCCCCCACACGGACCGGATGGACTACGTCGCCTCGGCCACGAACAACCTCGGCTTCGTCGAGGCGGTCGAGAAGCTGATGGGGATCACCGCGAACATCCCGAAGCGAGCGCAGCTCATGCGCGTGATGTTGTCTGAGCTGCAGCGCCTCTCGTCGCACCTGTTGTGGCTCGCGACGCACGCCATCGACCTCGGGGCCATGACGCCGTTCTTCTACACGTTCCGCGAGCGCGAGCAGATCCTCGATTTCTTCGAGTCCTATTGCGGCGCGCGTCTCACGCTGAACTGCATGCGCATCGGCGGCATGCCGGACGATCTGCCGCACGGCTGGCTCGAGGACGTCGAGGCCTTCGTCGACAAGTTCGACGCCTGCATGGACGAGTACGAGGCCCTGTTGACGAACAACCGCATCTGGAAGAAGCGGACCATCGGCATCGGCGTGATCTCTCCCGAGGAGGCCATCGACTGGGGCATCACCGGACCGCCCCTGCGCGGGTCGGGCGTCGAGTGGGATCTCCGTCGCGCTCAGCCGTACGAGTGCTATCCGGAACTGCAGTTCGAGATCCCGATCGGCAAGAACGGCGATACCTACGATCGATATCTCGTCCGCATGGAAGAGATGCGGCAGTCCAACCGCATCCTCAAGCAGTGCTTCCCGCTCGTCCGCGCGACGCCGGAAGGCGACATCAAGGCGAAGATCTCCAAGGTCATTCGTCCGCCGGAAGGCGAGGTCTATCACTCGATCGAGTCGCCCAAGGGTGAGCTCGGCTACTACATCGTCAGCGACGGCAAGACCCAGAACGCGTATCGCTGTCACGTGCGGCCGCCCTCTTTCGTCAATCTGCAGGCGCTGCCGGCGATGGCGAAGGGGCACCTCGTGTCGGATCTCGTCGCCCTGATCGGGACGATCGACATCGTCCTGGGGGAGGTGGACCGGTGAGGCGAAGTGCTGAGTGCTGTGTGCTGAGTGCTGAGTCCCGCCCACCGGGGCGCGAATCGACCACGGCTCGGAGAGCCACTCAGCACTCAGCACTCAGCACCCAGCACTGCACGGCCGAGGCGATGGAGGCGAGTTCTTGAACGAAGCGTTGATGACATACCTGATCTGGCCGGTCGCGAAGTACATCGCGGCGTTCGTGGTCGTCCTCACCATCGTGGCGGTGATGACCTGGATCGAGCGCCGCGGGTTGGGCCTGATGCAGGCCCGGCTCGGTCCGAACCGCGTCGGCCCGCAGGGTCTCCTTCAGATCATCGCCGATCCGGTGAAGCTGCTCCTCAAGGAAGACATCCTCCCCGCGCGGGCCGAGAAGGTCGCGTACTTCCTCGGACCGATGCTGCCGATCGTTCCGGCCCTGATCGTGTGGTGTCTGATTCCGTTCGGCCCGCCGCCGGATTTCGCGGTGACGCGGGTGAACGTGGCCCTGCTGCTCATCCTGGCCCTCACCTCCACGTCGGTCTACGGCATCATCCTCGGCGGCTGGGCATCGAACAACAAGTACTCGCTGATGGGCGGGCTGCGCTCGGCCGCGCAGGCGATCTCCTACGAGGTGCCGTTCGGGCTGTCGGTCATCGGCGTGCTGATGATCACCGGCAGCCTCGATCTCGTGCAGATCGTGCGGTATCAGGAGGCCAACGGCTGGAACCTCCTCACGCAGATCGTGGCCGCGTTCATCTTCTTCGTGTCGATGAACGCGGAGAGCAACCGCACGCCGTTCGATCTTCCTGAAGCGGAGTCGGAGCTCGTCGCCGGCTACCACACCGAGTATTCGGGGATGAAGTTTGCGTTCTTCATGCTCTCCGAATACGCGGCCATGCTCGTCAACTCCGCCCTTCTGGTGACGCTGTTCTTCGGAGGGTGGTCGCTGGGGATGTTCGGCTTTGGGCTGACCACAGAAGTCATGGCCGGTATGGGCATCATGGGTGGCCTGCTCGGGGTGCTGATCTTCCTCGGCAAAGTGATGTTCTTCATGGTCGTCTTCGTCTGGTTCCGGGCGACCTTCCCCCGGTTCCGCTTCGATCAGCTCATGGACCTCGGCTGGAAGTTCATGATCCCCCTCGCGCTGGCGAACATCTTCGTCACCGGGATCTTCATTCTCGCTGGCCAGGAGCGGCTGATGACATGGGTCGGCCTCGGCACGATCGCCCTCATCGCGTTCTACCTCTTCCGGCCGAAACGCGTACCGGCGAAGCAGAAGGTGGCTCATGCAAGTTGAGTATCCGAAGCCGAGGTGGTCGGAGAAGTTCCTGCTCCTGGACCTTCTCGAGGGTCTGAAGACGACGCTACGCGAGCTCTTCAAGCCGAAAGTGACCATCCGCTATCCGGAAGAGCGGATGGAGCCGGTGGACCGGTTCCGGGGCATGTTCAAGTTCTCCTATGACCGTTGCATCGCCTGCAAGCTCTGCGCGGTGGCCTGTCCGATCGACATCATCTACATCGACGTCCACGACGACATGATCGAAGAGGGCGGAAAGAAGAAGAAGGTCAAGGTCCTCGACCGCTACGACATCGACGTGAAGCGCTGCATGTTCTGCTCGCTCTGCGAAGAAGCGTGTCCCACGAAACCGAAATCGATCTGGCTCACCACCAAGACCTACGAGTTGGCGAGCTACGACCGCAACGATCTCTATTTCAACATGCAGCAGCTCGAGTATTGGGACGACCGTCCTAAGTACACCGGGCTGCCGGACGACGAAAAGCCGGCCATCGACGATGCCCGGCTGCTCTCGGATGGGAGCAAGGATGAAGGAGGAAGGATGAAGGGATGAATGATGCAGGCCGGCCGCGGAGCGATCCGTCCTTCCGCCTTCATCTTTCGACCTTCAGTTTTCCCTGAGCAATGGACAGCGTCACTTCACAGATGCCCCTCCTCGTGTTCCTGGTGATCGGGACGATCGCCGTCGCGTCGTCGATTCTCGTCGTGGCGATGCGCAATCCCGTTCACTCCGCGCTCTTCCTGCTGCTGACGTTCCTCTGCGTGGCGGTGCTCTTCGTCATCAAGTCCGCGGAGTTCGTCGCGGCCGTGCAGGTGCTCGTCTATGCGGGCGGCATCATGGTCCTGTTTCTGTTCGTGGTGATGCTGATCAACTACCGGCATCTGCCCGAGGAGCGGGTGATGTCGAAGGTGTGGCTCGGCGGAATCGGCGTCGGCCTGGCGGTCTTCGTCCTCTTCTTCTTCCTCGTGCGCAACGGTACCTACGCCGAACAGGTGCCGGACGCGGCGAAGAAGCTCGGCACGGTGACCGAGACGTATCTCACGGAGCACCCGAGCGACCCGAGCAAGATGGTCCGGCGCACCCGCGAGCGCGAGAACCGGAACTCCGAGGCTCTGGGGATGGCCCTGTATCGCGACTATCTCGTGCCGTTCGAGGTCGTATCGCTGTTCCTGCTCGTGGCCATGATCGGCGCGATCGTCATCGGCAAGCGGGAGTTGTCCGCCGAGGAGGAGGAGGCCACGCCGCACTTCATCCTCGAGAGGGCGGAAGTGGAGAAGGAAGTGAAGGAGGCCATGAATGCCTAGCCGCGGGTCAACTCTGAGCCGCGCAGCGGGGAAGAGTCAGGTGAGCCCACTGGAGGCCCGTGGTTTTGCACCTCGTGAGGGCTCCCTTGATCCTTCGCTTCGCTCAGGATTGCGGGGAGGCTCCCATGCCTAGCACCGCCCAATACCTGATGCTCTCCGGCACTCTGTTCGCGGTCGGTCTGGTCGGTGTGATCGTCCGCCGGAACATGATCACGGTGCTGATGTGCATCGAGCTGATGCTCAATGCCGTGAACATCAATCTCGTGGCCTTCGCCCATCGCCTGGCGGACCTGCAGGGGCAGGTCTTCACCGTGTTCGTGATCACGATCGCGGCCGGCGAGGCGGCGGTCGGCCTGGCCATCATCATCCAGTTGTACCGGATGCGGTCGACGATCAACGTGGACGAGGTCAAGACGCTCCATGGATAGCCGCCGAAATACTCTGAAGAGCGAAGCGAAGAAGAGTCAGCGGAGCCCCCGCGTGGCCTGTGGCTCGGGTGTCGAGAGGGCCCCCTTGATCCTTCGCTTCGCTCAGGATTGACCATGCAGACAGCGCTTTTATTCGTCGTTCTTCTCCCCGCGCTGGGCACGTTGATCAACGGTCTGCGGGCGTTTCTGAAACCGCTCGATCCGAAGAACCGCATGGTCACGAACATCGTGGCCCTCGGCTCCACCGGATTGTCGGCGCTCATCGCCACCTTCGGCGTGGTGGTTCCGTTCCTCAGCCGTGGGGAGCCGTTGCAGTTCTCGTATTACGAGTGGATTCCGGCCGGAATGGGACAGGTCGGGAGCCAGCTCGCGAATTTTTCCGTCGATCTGGCCTTCCGCGTCGACCCGCTCTCCTGCACGATGCTGATGATCGTCACGTGGATCGGCTTTCTGATCCATGTGTACGCGACCGGCTACATGTCGCACGAGAAGGGCTACACGCGCTTCTTCACCTATCTCAACTTGTTCATGGTCATGATGCTGCTCCTCGTCCTCGGGGCGAACTACATGGTCATGTTCGTGGGGTGGGAAGGCGTCGGGCTCTGCTCCTACCTTCTCATCGGCTTCTATTACGACAAGAATTTTGCCGCCGACGCGGGCAAGAAGGCGTTCATTGTCAACCGCATCGGCGACTTCGGGTTCATTCTCGGGATCTTCCTGATCTTCAACACGTTCGGCACCTCGGATTTCGGGAAGGTGTTCGCACTGGCGTCCCAGGGCGGCGTCGAACAATACGGGTGGATCGCAACGGCGATCTGCCTGCTGCTCTTCGTCGGCGCGTGCGGCAAGTCCGCGCAGGTGCCGCTGTATGTCTGGCTCCCGGATGCCATGGCCGGTCCGACGCCGGTGTCCGCGCTCATCCACGCCGCGACGATGGTCACCGCCGGCGTGTACATGGTCGTTCGCTCCAACGTGCTCTTCCGCATGTCGGAGACCGCCTCGTTGACCGTGGCCATCGTCGGAGCGGTGACGGCCATCTTTGCGGCCTCGATCGGCCTGGCCCAAAACGACATCAAGAAGGTCCTCGCCTATTCGACCGTCTCCCAGCTGGGATTCATGTTCCTGGCCGCGGGCGTCGGCGCGTATACGGCGGCGATCTTCCACGTCATGACCCACGCTTTCTTCAAGGCCTGTCTCTTCCTCGGCGCCGGCTCGGTCATCCACGGCTGCGGCGGCGAGCAGGACATGCGGAAGATGGGCGGCCTGCGCAAGTACATGCCGTCCACGCATTGGACGATGGCCATTGCGACGTACGCCATCGCCGGCCTGCCCTTCGCGGCGGGCTTCATCTCGAAGGACGAGATCCTCGCGAATGCGTTCGGCTATTCACGGGCGATCTGGGTCATCGGCGCGATCGCCGCGGCCTTCACCGCGTTCTACATGTCCCGCCTGTACTTCATGACCTTCTGGGGCCAATACCGCGGCGCCCATGTGGAAGGCATCGAGGAGTCCGAGCCGGCGCATGGCGGCCACAACCTGATTCCCGACCAGCGTCACCTTGACCACGGTGACGAGCACGCCGACAAGGCCCACGGGCATCACGTGCACTCGCACGACCCGCACGAGTCGCCGCTGTCGATGACCGGCGTCCTGTGGATTCTCGCGGTCCTGTCGATCATCGGCGGATTCATCGGCTGGCCGGCGGCATTGGGCGGCAGCCACCCGACGACGTTCCAGCGCTGGCTCGAGCCGGTGCTGCTGCCGATCGGGGGCGAGGCGTACCACTTCCATGTGGCGTCCCATGCCCTCGAGTGGACGCTCATGGCGATCTCCGTGGGCATCGCCCTGTTCGGCGTATTCCTCGCGTACCGCCTGTACCTCCGCCGCCCGCCGGTTCCGGACGTGCTCGAGCAGCGCCTCGGTCCCGTACACGGATTGCTCGCGAACAAGTACTGGGTGGACGAGCTGTACAACGCCACCGTCATCGCCGGAACGCTCGCCTTCAGCCGGATCCTGTGGTGGTTCGACACCTGGGTCGTGGACGGCATCGTCAACGGCGTGCGCCATTTCACCGTCGTGATGCTCGGCCATGGGTCGAACCTCTTCGACAAATACGTGGTGGACGGCGCGGTCAATGGCGTGGGCGCGGGCGCAAAGGGCGGTTCAATGATGTTTCGCCGCGTGCAGAGCGGCCTCGTACAGAACTACGCGCTGATCATGGGCGGCGGCATCGTCCTGATCGCGCTCGTGTATCTGTTCATGAAGCCGTAAAGGGGAGAGACGAGTCGATGGATCCGATACTGAACATCATTACCTACATTCCGCTGGTCGGCGCGCTGGTGATCCTGTTCTTCGTGAACAAGAACAGCACGCGCGCGATCCGGATGATGGCCACGGGAACGGCGGTCGTGGATTTCATCGTCTCGCTCTATCTGTGGTTCAACTTCGATCCGAACAAGCTGTGGCAGTTCGAGTTCAAGGTGTCGTGGATCCCATCCCTTGGCGTGGACTATCACTTCGGTGTGGACGGAATCGCCATCCTGCTGATCCTCATGACGACCTTCATGGGGATCATCGCCATCGTCTCCTCCTACAGCGCCATCCATCACCGCGAGAAAGAGTATTACGTGCTCCTACTCATGCTGCAGACCGGCATGATCGGCACGTTCTGCGCGCTGGACTTCTTCCTCTTCTACGTGTTCTGGGAAATCATGCTCGTGCCGATGTACTTCATCATCGGCATCTGGGGCGGCGCTCGGAAGCTCTACGCCGCGATCAAGTTCTTCCTGTATACGCTCGCCGGATCGGTGCTCATGCTGCTCTCGATCCTGGCGTTGTTCTTCTTCAATGACGGCGGCATCCCCTTCCTCAACATCGCCGGACTCGGGAACCCCGGCACCTTCAGCGTGCTCCAGTTCCACGAGGTCGGCCACCTGATCCCGGCGGCATTGCAGTTCTGGATCTTCCTCGGCTTCTTCTTCGGCTTCGCCATCAAGGTGCCGATGTTCCCGTTCCATACGTGGCTGCCCGACGCCCACGTCGAGGCGCCCACGGCCGGCTCGATCATCCTCGCCGCCGTTCTCCTCAAGATGGGGACCTACGGGTTCGTGCGGTTCGCGCTGCCGATCCTTCCGGACGCGACGAAGCAGCTTCTCGTGCCGGTGGCCGTGTTGTCAGTCATCGGGATCATCTACGGCGCGCTCGTGTCGCTCGTCCAGAAGGACATGAAGAAGCTCGTCGCGTACTCCTCGGTGTCGCACCTCGGATTCGTCATGCTCGGCCTGTTCGCGCTCAATCCCGCCGGCATCCAGGGATCGGTCATTCAGATGATCAATCACGGCATCTCCACCGGCGCGCTCTTCCTTCTCGTCGGCATGATCTACGAGCGCCGGCATACGAGGATGATCGCGGACTATGGCGGCCTCGCCAAACAGATGCCCATGTATGCGACGCTGTTCCTCATTGCGGCCCTATCCTCGATGGGCTTGCCGGGGCTGAATGGGTTCATCGGCGAGTTCACGATCCTGCTCGGCACCGCGAGCTCCAGCGCCTACGGCACGATCGCCTACGCCGTGTTCGCCGCGGTCGGCATCGTCCTCGGCGCCGCGTATCTCCTCTGGCTCTATCAGCGCGTTTTTTGGGGGCCGATCGACAATCCGGCGAATGCCGTCCTGAAGGACGTCAATCGGCGCGAGCTCGGAATGATGCTCGCTCTAATCGTCCTGATGGTGTGGATCGGCGTCTACCCGAAGCCGCTCTTCGATTTCATTGCAAAGCCGGTCGACTACGTCGTGCAGAAGGTCGATCCCGGATACTTCGAGAGGCAGCCGGTCACGTACCCGGCGTCGCCGGCTCCCGTTGAGCACCACGAGGTCGCCGCGAAATGACCTGGAGCGACGTCGTCTACCTCCTGCCGGAGATCGTGATTGCGATCGGTGCATGCGTGCTGCTCATCGCGCCGGTGACGGGATTCCGGCGATTCGCGTCGGCGAAGTGGACGATGCTCGCGCTGCTGGGGATCACGGCCGTGGCGGTCGTCGTCTGTTCCCGGGTGGTGGTGGATCTCCCCCAGACCGCGGGCTTTGCCTCGATGTTCGTGCTCGACGGCTTTGCGATCTTCTTCAAGCTCCTCTTCATCGTCACCATCGCCATGGTCACGCTGCTGTCGGATGACTTTTTCCGCGGTACGCGGTACTCGCCGTGGGAGTACTACTCGCTGCTGGCGTTTGCCCTCTGCGGCATGTTGTTCATGGTCAGCGGCATTCATCTGGCGTCGATCTACGTCGGCCTCGAGCTGATGTCACTGTCGAGCTACATCCTGGCCGGATACTTCAAGAACGAGCAGAAGAGCACCGAGGCGGCGATGAAATACTTCATCCTCGGGGCGGTGAGCTCGGCGATTCTGCTCTACGGCATCTCCCTCATCTACGGCGTCACCGGGTCGCTGAGTCTCGTGGACATCGCCAACTCGATGTCGACGCTGATGACGAACGACGCGCTGATGTTCGGGATCATGCTTCTCGGCGCCGGACTGTGCTTCAAGATCGCGGCCGTCCCGTTTCACGTCTGGACGCCCGATGTCTATGAAGGTGCGCCGACGCCGGTGACCGCTTTCCTATCGACCGCGTCCAAGGCCGCGGCGTTCGCGATCTTCGCGCGCATCTTCTATGTCGGGCTGCATCACTTCCACCTCGACTGGCAGTACGTCCTGGCGGCGATCGCTGCCCTGTCGATGATCCTCGGCAACCTCGCGGCGATCACCCAGGACAGCGTCAAGCGCATGCTCGCGTACTCGTCGATCGCCCACGCCGGATACGTCCTGCTGGGCATCCTCGCCGTCAGCGAGATGGGCCTGTACGGCATCCTCGTCTACTCCGTCGTCTACGTGTTCGCGACGCTCGGCATCTGGGCCACGGTGCTGATGCTCGAGCGGCACGAGTATGCGGGCGAGGCGGTGAACGACTTCGACGGTCTGCACAAGCGGGCACCGTTTTACGCGTTTGCGATGGTCGTCTTTCTCCTCTCGCTGGGCGGCATCCCCCCGACGGCGGGCTTCATCGGCAAGTACTTCCTCTTCTATGCCGCGGTCGGCGCGGGTTTCGGCTGGCTGGCGATCATCGCGGTTCTGATGTCCGCCGTCTCGGTGTTCTTCTACTTCCGCCTGGTGATGGCGATGTACCTCAAAGAGGGACGCGAGGCGGTGGTGACAGGCGGTGGAGCGCTGAAGTTCGTGGTCGCGGTGGCGCTCGTCGTCACGCTGTTCTTCGGCGTCCTGCCGTCGCTCCTGATCGACCAGGCGAAAGACTCCGGCGGTTGGGTGGCCTCGCGCGTGGCCGCGGTCGTCCCCGGGCAATAGCCGGTGATGGACGAGAAGGACCGGCGCGAGTACCGCAAGCTGTTCGAGGCCTCGGCCCTGGCCTGGATGTTCCCGATCTCCATCGGCCTCGGTGCGCTGTGGGGGTGGGGGATGGACAGGCTGTTCGGGACGTCTCCGTGGCTGACGGCGATCTTCGCGCTCCTCGGCCTTGCCGCGGCGTTCATTCATCTCTTCCGCATCGGCCTCCGAGGATGACCGACGAACCTCCCTGGTACGACCGTGAGACGCCCCGCGACGTGCTGCGGAGGATCAAGCGGACGGCGCTGGCGGCGGCGGCCGTATTCGCGGTTTTCAGCGCGATTACAGGCGGTTTTCGGGGGTTTCTCGGGTTGACTTGCAGTGCAGCCGTCACTATGATCAGCTTCCTTTGGCTGGAGGAGATCGTCGATGTTCTCCTCCAGCCGGCGGCACACCTGCACGCTCGGAGGCTGACGTTGCGCACCCTGGCGCGCTTTGTTCTCCTCGGTGTGGCGCTCACGGTCACGATCATCATTGCTCGTTTCAACGCTGTTAGTGTGTTGCTGGGATTCTCGATCATCGTGGTGGGAATCTGCGGCGAAGCTGTGTACTCCCTGTACCGCAGTCTCGCCGGTTGAGAGGTCGCTCGAGGTCAATGGAACACCATCATTCAATTCTGTACGAGCCGGTGAATCGCCTGCTGGAGCGGCTCTTTCACATTCACGCGCCCGACCACGTCATCATGGCGGCGCTGGTCCTGCTGCTGAGCTGCATCGTCTTCCCGCTGGTGTCGCGCCGGATCAGCCGCGACAACCCCAGCGGCTTCCAGCATTTTCTCGAGCTGATCGTCGGCGGGCTGAAGGACCTGCTCGAGGACATCGTCGGGCACGGCGCCTCGAAGAAGTATCTCTACATCATCGGAGGGTTCGCCAGCTTCATCTTCATGTCGAACATCTTCGGTCTGTTCTTCTTCCTGCAGCCGCCGACCGGCAATCCCAATACGACCTTCGGCCTCGCCCTGACCGCCTTCCTCTACTACAACTGGCAGGGCATCAAGACGCAGGGCCTCGGGCACTACATCAAGCACTTCATGGGGCCGATGCCGCTGCTCGCGCCGCTGATGTTCCCGATCGAGTTGATCGGTCACTTCGCGCGCATCCTGTCGCTGGGCATGCGGTTGTTCGGGAACATCTTCGGTGAGCACACCGCCACCGGGATCTTCATGGGCATGCTGCCGTTCGTCATTCCCTGGCCGATGATGGGCCTGGGGATCTTCGGCGCGTTCCTGCAGACGTTCGTCTTCATCATGTTGACGATGGTGTACATCGGTGGCGCCGTCGCGACGGAAGAGCACTAGTTTCGTAGAGACCTACGGGTTCGTACATTCAAAGGAGGGAGTATCAAGTGACCAAGAAGCACATCATCCTGTTCGTGCTCCTCGCGCTGACCGCGTTCTCCGCGTTCGGCCAGGATGCACCGGCCGCGCCGGGCACGGGCGTCCGATGGGGCGTCATCGGCGCCGCGTTCGTCCTCGGCATCGCCGCCGCGGCCGGTGCCATGGGGCAGTCCCGGGCGATCGTCGCGGCCTGCGACGGCATCGCCCGCAATCCCGGCGCCGCCGGCGCGATCCGTCTGGCGATGATCATCGGTCTCGCGCTCATTGAGTCGCTGGTCATCTACGCGCTGCTGATCGCGTTCTTCGTCTACCAGCTCTGAGACGACGAATCGGCTTCACGCCAGATCGGAAGAGCCCGGCATCCGCCGGGCTCTTTTGCGTTCCGGCAGCGGATTTGCTGAGTCAGCTCTCCGGAGGTACGGCTGTGAACTGGTTCAACCTGTCGTTCATCGGATGGCTGATCGTGATCATCGCCCTGGGGCTGGTCGCGTACCGCTACGACGTCCCGCCGTTCTGGATCGGCATCGGGGCGCTGCTCCTCGTCGGCGTCGGCATCATCACGTCGGTGAAGCACTCGAAGCCACGCATCTGAGCCGTAGGCGGTGGAGCGTGACGGACGACCGGCTGATTCCGGGCTGGCGATCGTCGCGGTATCGCCAAAGGCGACGAGCTGAAAAGAAAAAGCCGGTGCGTATTCCGCACCGGCTTTTCGACGTTTGGTTTTCGCTTGGCGTCAGTGACCGCTCACGAGGCGGCGCACTGCATCGACCGCGGCAGCGGGGGAGACATCGTCTCCGACCTTGATCACGTGCGAATCCGACCAGTTGCCTTCCTGGAGCATCACGTAACGGACGTGGTCTTCGGCGACTATGTAAAAGGCGAGGCGGTTGCTGTCGCCGTAGACGCCCTCGATGCGGCTGTTGGCCACCTCCATCGCTGGAGCGCGGAAGCTGCCTTCGCGCTTGCCTCCCGGAACGCGGAGACGTCCGTTGCCGATGATCTTGCGCGGAGTGATGCGCACCTCGTTGACCGTACCGGTCCGGACATCGCCGAACACGAGCACGACGCTGTCCTGCGTCGGAGTCGTGAAGAGCATGGGCTGGTTCAGGAAGTTCTTGTCGACCTCCTCGGCCGGCAGGAGGTCGTCCGGCACGAGCTCGGAGAGCTGGAGCGGTTCGAAGTCGACGATCTGGCCGTGTCGAATCGAAGCCATCACGTACTTTGCCGACTCTCTTCCGGTGGTGGTGTTGAGCTCCCACCAGGCAAGGTGCACGCTGATCCCGGAGCGGAGGTCGCCGTCGTCATCGCGGAACTTCCGCGTCACGGCGACTCTGAGGTTCTTCCGTTGGTCGCCCCAGTCGCCGAACGTCGCGGCCGGCGCCCAGACGCCTTCGGCATCGCGCGACGTGAACATGAGCTGGCTGAGAATCCCGACGTTGCGGAGCCAGAACACGAACAACATTCCGGATTCCGAGTCGTACGCGAGCATCGCGTTGTGGTTGCCGCCGCGGTCCTCGGTGGATGCGGGAATGACCTCGTGAGTGACGACTTCGCCCTTGCGGGCGGTCAGTTTCAAGTACGCGGACGAGGTGGTAACGACGTCGGGGTGCTCCTCGGCTCGCTCGAACTGCACCGAGTAGAGGGTTCCGTCGGGCGTGAGCACTGCGTCCGATTGCTGCGCACTCGCGAGCAGCGGGACGAAAAGCAGAGCAACGACTACGATCAGCTTTTTCATAACTTGAGGTTCACCATCGACCGCAGATCGATCGCGTACAACAGGTTTTTCAGGTTGCGGAACTGCGGGTAGAATTTTGAAAGCTCGCTGAAGTGGAAGTCGGCCCCATCGACGTCGCCCGACTTGTAGCAGGCCTCGCCGAGGAGGTAATGCGCGTTGCGCGTCTGGCGCGGGTCCTTCGCGATCTCGAGGCCCGCCTGTCCGTAGAACAGAGCCTTCTCGTATTGCCCCTTTTCGATGTAGCCGTAGCAGAGATCGATGTATGCCTCGGCCCGGCCGATCGGATCGTGCAGGAGCTCGAGAGCCTCGTAGATGCGCGCGAGACCGGTCTCGACTTCGCCCTGCAGGAGCAGGCAGTATCCGAGGTTCTCGAGAGCGTAGCTGTGGCTCAGCTCTTTTTCCTGCAGGGGAGACTCTTCGATGATCGCCAGCGATTCGTTGAAGCATTCGATCGCCTGCGCGATCTGGGAGTCGAGCTCGTAGATGTTCCCCAGTTCGAGGAGGACGATACGGCGCCACGACGGCTCGCCCGCTTCCTCGGCCGTCCGGAGCGCGAGCTGTCCGTAGAAGAGTGCGCGCTTCAGGTCGTTCTCGAGGCGGAACTTGTACTGAAGCGCGTACGCCGCAAGATAAACGTGCCGCGGGTTGCGGCGGCGCATGATCACGCGCGGCAGCTCCTGGACCTCGGGTCCTGTTCGCTCGAGCGCGATCATCGCGTCGGCCTTGTTGATCGAGATCAGCTCGCGCGTCTCCTCGTCGTCGGCCAGCGCCAGCGCCTCGTCGTAAACCTCGAGGGCTTGTTCGTAGTCGCCTCGGCGGAGCCGGGCGCGCGCCTCCTGGCGCAGTTCTTCGATTCTGTTTTCCACGCTAAGCATCGGCACCTCCGCCCTCCCCCCCGTCGAATCCTTCATCTTCCTGATTGCGCTTGAACTCGATGAAGCTTTCGACTTCCTTCTGCGCCGCGGGGCTGAGCTGACGGTACTTCTCGAGGACCGTGTTCGCACGGTTGGTCTCGTCGAAGAAATCGCCGATGCTCAGATCGAAGCACTGCAGGATCTTCAGAAGCGTATCGAGGCCGACCTTGTATTCGCCCTGCTCCATGCGGGAGAGGTCCGATTGATGGATGCCGATCTTCTCGGCGAGCTCCACCTGGGTCAGCTTCCGTTGCCGGCGTAACTGCCGGATCTTGCGTCCTACGAGCTCGAGTTGTGCTGGCCTGTTCATGGTCGGTTCGTTGACAATTATGCTATTGAACAATAAAATTTGCCAGCTTTCAATATGCGGGCCGATGCGGGGCCCTGTCAAGCCCGGATCGAGGTTCCTGCCACGTACGCCACCCTCCACCTGCTTCGCGAGCTGATCAAGCGTGATTTCCAGGCCCGGTTCACCGGCTCCGCCCTCGGCGTGGTCTGGGCGGTCCTTCAGCCCCTGAGTCTCGTCGCCCTCTACTGGTTCGTCTTCACGTTCATGATTCCCGGCGGCCGGGCGGGAGGCTCGGGAGGAGAGTACATCTATTTCCTCATTTCCGGGCTGATTCCGTGGCTCGGCATCAACGAGGGGCTGACCCGCTCGACCACGGCGATCGTCGAGAACGGCACGATCGTCCGCCGCGTTCCTTTGCGGAGCGAGCTGCTCGTGGTCGTTCCGAACGTCTCCGCCCTGATTTTCGAGTGCATCGGCATGGCGATCTTCCTGGTCGCGATCATCGCCCGGGGAATGCCCGTCCGCGGTCTCTGGCTGCTCCCGGTCGCGATCGGGTTGCAGCTCGCGCTGCAGATCGGCGTCGGATTCTTCCTCGCGGCGAGCTACGTGTTCTTTCGCGACCTGACCCAGATCCTCGGCTTCGTCCTCAGTATCGTGTTCTATCTCAGCCCCATCCTCTATCCCGTCGGGGGCCGCTTCGAGGCGGTCTTCTTCTGGAATCCGCTGACCGCGCTGTTTGGCTTGTTCCGCAGCGCTTTGCTGGCGTCACCGTTACCTGACGTCGCGTCGATCGTCTTCTTACTGATCGTCGTGACGATGGTTCTGGGCGCGGGTCTGCTCTTCTTCCGGCGAACCCGGCCGACGCTGGTCGATCTCATCTAATTCATCAGGAGCAATCAAGAAATGACTGTCCGGAAGGTCCTTTTGACGTTCATCGTCGTCGCTCTGGCCGCGTTCGCGGCCGGTGCGCAGGAGAAGACCGCACTGCAGCAGGTTCCCGAGCTGCTCGCGCCGACGGCCGAGCCGGCCATCGATGAGATGGAAGTGCCCGAGGGCGGCACTCCGTCGTACATCAAGGAGGAGACGGCCGAAGAGCGCCGCGAGCGTCTCGGCACACAGGTGGATCCCGGGATCAATCCGAATCCCGACCAGATCTGGGTCCGCTTCGGTAAGAACTTCCGCATCCGCAGATACGAGCGCGAGTTCGCGCGCTACTTTCCCGACCAGCCGAACGTCGTGCGTCCGGTGGCGATGGTGAACTTCCTCTTCGAGATCTACCAGCAGAACGAGAAGTACGTCTGGGTCTGGATGGAGGAGCTCGGGCCCCGCAAGTCAAGGGAAGAGCGAACGAAAGCAGAAGAGACGAAGGAAGTTCCGAAGGAAACGATCGAGTATCTGAACCTGATCCGGGAAGAGTTCACGCCGCTCGATCCGCCGGCGTCGCCGGTGCGCATCCGTTTCGAAGAGTCGTCCGAGGGTCTGCCCGGATCCGGCTCGTGGCGCAATGCAGGCGCGGTCGCCGACATGAATCGCGACGGGAAGCCCGATCTCGTCCTCCCTCCTCAGCGCGCGGGCAACGGCGTGCCGGCCATCTTCCTCGGCGACGGCAAGGGCGGCTGGAAGCAGTGGCAGACCAACTGGCCCACGCGTCTGAACTACGGCGCCGTCGTCGCGGCCGATTTCAACAAGGACGGGAAGATGGATCTCGCGTTCAGCGTCCACCTGAGCGGGGTCGCGGTCTTCCTCGGGGATGGCAAGGGCGGGTTCCGCGAGGTCTTCTACGATCGCGCCTTCCCCTCGCGGCGTCTCGTCGCTGCCGACGTCGACGGCGATGGATGGATGGATCTCGTCGCGATCACGGAAGGTCCGACCGGACGTTCCGGCGATCCGAAGGCGAAGGAGTACACAGCGCTGCGCGGCTACTTGAATCGCAGCAAAGGGACGAAGTGGGAAGGTCTCAACATCGCCCACCCGAAGGACAACACCAGCGGGGACTGGCTCGCGGTCGGGAACTTCAACGCCGATCGTTTCCCGGACTTCGTCACCTCGACGATCTACTTCAACGGCACGTCCACGGTGCATCTCAGCCAGGGCGAGGCGAAGAAGTACGACTTCTTCTGGGACGGGAAGGGCTACGTCATCCCGTTCCGCTCCTACTACGGCGCCGTCGCGGCAGGACGGTTCAGCGACAAGCAACGCGACGACGCCATCGTCACGCACTACCGCATCTGGCCTCAGCACCTGGACCAGTCGGTGATCGTCGATCCGCCGTTGCCGCGCGTCGTCGGCATGGATCGCATCAGCTTCTCCGCGGACGGGAAGGAAGCGACGCGCACGCCGATCATGCGCTGGGAGCCGGGCCGTTCGGTGCAGGGAGTCACGACCGGGGACTTCGACCGGGATGGACATCAGGACGTGCTCTTCACGCGCCACGACCCACGCGAAGCGGTGCTGCTGCTCGGCGACGGGAAGGGCGGGTTCGCGCGTGCGACGATCGAAGGCATCCCGCTGCGGCCGTTGGCCAACTACGATCTGCTCGTGGCCGACGTGAACGGAGACTCGCGCCCGGATGTGATCGTGATGTACGAGTCCGAGTCCGCGACGTCCCTGTCGGCTCGAAACGGGAGCGTCCACGTCTATCTGAACAGGGGGCCGGTCGCGGAGTAGCGGTAGGTCTCGCGACCATGTTGCAGTCGGTCCGGATCGCGAGTATAGTTCGCCGAATCGGGACCCACGATATGGTGCAATCGCATAAGAAGGGCGCTTTCCTATTGACTTCGCGAATATTTCGCCCTACTTTGTAGCAGCTCAGCCGACGGGCAGTCGGTTAGTTCGTCAACGCCTCGAGATAAGACCGAGTTAAAACTTTGAAAAAACTGAACGCGGAGGTGATCGTATCGTCTGGATCGGGTGAGCAAACCTTCGTTCGTTTTTCACTAATCGCTTGAAGTGTAGGAGATAGAAATGAAGAAACTTACCGTTTGGGCCATGTTAGCCATGCTCGTCGTGGCTGGCTCGGCGTTTGCGGCTCCGGGTCGAATCCAGGCGAATGCCACGTTCGACGACGGCGGCCCGGCGACGACCAACAACGACGACAGCTGCGACATCAGCGTTGCCCCGGCCGCCACGCTGCTGCTGCCGTACTTCGAGGTCGACCTCGACGATCCGACTGGCGAGACGACGCTGTTCACGATCACGAACACGTCCAACGTCGACCAGATCGCTCACGTCACGCTGTGGACGGACTACTCGTTCCCGGTCATCGATTTCAACATCTACCTGACTGGTTACGACGTCCAGGCGATCAACCTGTACGACGTCATCGCGCGCGGCATCATCGCGCCGGACGCCGGCACGGGCACCGCGATCACCCCGAAGCGTGGTCCGTTCTCGGATCTGAACGCCACGCTGGCTCTCGGCGCGTGCGACCGGCTCCCGGGCCAGCTCGACGATGCGTACATCATCCGCATGCAGTCGGCCTTCACCGAGGGCACGGTTCCCGCCCTGGGCACCCTCGCGGGCTGCAACAACGTTGGTGGTGAGCACGACAACGCGGTTGGCTATGTCACGATCGACACCGCCGACCTCTGCTCGACTTCGCTGCCGACCGATCCGGGCTACTTCTCTTTGGAAATCCGGTTCGACAACGTTCTCATCGGCGATTACCAGCAGGTGCACAGCGCGAACAACTTCGCGCAGGGCAACCCGATGGTTCACATCCGCGCGATCCCCGAGGGCGGAGAGCCGGGCACTCCGGCCATCATCAACTTCGATCGCACGTTCTACAGCCGTTACCAGTCTGGTGGCGTGGAAGATCGCCGTCAGCCGCTTCCGTCGGTCTTCGCCGCGCGCTGGATCCAGGGTGGAGCCTCCGGCTTCGAGACCTGGTACAAGATCTGGCGTGAAGGCCAGACCGACTTCGCCGATGCCAACAGCTGCGCCACGTGGGACAACAACGTCACGATCGTGACTGAGCTGGTCCGCTTCGACGAGGCCGAGAACGCCTGGGGCGACGTCCCGGTGTCCCGCGTTTCGCCGCCGATCACCACGGAGTTCACGCTGCCCGAGACCTCGCTCACGAGCGTGGCCGACGCCAGCATCTATCCGCAGGCGACCAACGGCGCCATCGGCGGCTGGATGTACCTCAACCTCGACAACGACGGGTTCGACGACGTCGCGTCGCAGAACTGGGTCGTCGTGTCGATGCGCGCTGAGGGTCGTTACTCGGTCGACTTTGACGCCGCGTGGCTGGCCAACGGCTGCACGCCGGAAGAGCCGACCTCCGAAGTCACGACTGGTTCCGAGATCATCGGACCGGCCGTTGCCACGGACCCGAACGTCCAGGGCCCGGCCAACCCGAACTGGAACCCGGACGGCGCCCTCTAGTTCTTCTGATCACCAGTAGTATGCGAAGGCGGGCTGGATTCCAGCCCGCCTTTTCTTTTTTTTACGGATCGAACGGAGCGTCGCGGCCTGGCGCCGCTCCGTCGGATCGGTCGAAAAATCCCGCAAATAAAAAAGAGCTTGCAATTGAAGTCGTGCCGCTTAAAATAACTCCGTTCGTCTTCGTTCCAGGTTCTGTACACATCTTTCTCGGGGGTGTCACTTTGAGGTTCGTTCGTCATGTCGTCATCTGCCTGCTCGTCCTTGCAGCTCCAGCGGCCAGGGTGTTCGCGCAATTGCACCCGTTGCCAGGCTCCAAGAACGCGCCGCCGGTGCTCTGCATCGGTTGCATCGGAAGCAACGCATCGGGGCAGTTGAACGCCGGCCTCCCGACCTGGCCGTACGACAGCCCGATCAAGAGTCACACGGGCCGGTATGTCGACTCGTCGAGCACTGCGAGCTTTCAGCACATCGGGTTTCGCACGGCGCGCGCGCGGTACATCCGCGCCGTCGACGAACAGCGAGGCTCCGCTCCTCCCCGGATGTACCTTCAGATCGGCGACGCCATCGGCGCGTACTCCCTGGACAAGTTCTTCAGTCAGACGTTGCCGGGCGGCATGGTTTCGGTTGGCGGTGTCAAGACCGGTTCGCAGGTTGGTGGGTTCGGTCGTTCGCCTCTCGAGAAGATCCTCATGTGGGAAGGTTTCGTCTATCCGGAGGCCACGGCCTCGCAGTGGCATTGCCCGTTTCAGGATGGGCAGGATCGCCTGGGTCAGGGTGCCCCGATCGACGTCGATGATCGCGGCCATATCTATGCGGCCTACACCGTTTTTGGCTGGGGGATCGTCAAGGATGACGGACGTTCCACCTCTACGCACTTTCAGACCGTCTCCCAGATGATCCCGGGAGGCACTGCGGGAGTGACCGGCAACTTCCCCTATACGAAGAACGACCAGTCGGGCTTCGGGCCGCTGAGCATCGTTGCAATGAAGGTGGGTTCGAAGTACTACGCGGTCACCGCGACGATGACGGACAAGGATGCCGCGTGGGACGTCACGGATCCGGCCGCGCCGCGGCTCCTCTTTGTCCGCGATGCAAAGGGGTTCGGCATCCGGAAGTGGGATCGCGACGAAGCGGCGAAGCGCGTGGCGGTCGTCACCGGCCGCGAGAAACATCTTCGCATCTACGATTACGAAGACTTCGCCACCAGCTCGAATCCTGTTCCGGTCTACGAGAACACCGGATCCTTCGCAGACGTCTCGTTCGACGAGTCCGGAAACGTGTGGGCCGCCGCGACCGATTCGAAAATCTGGCAGATCTCGCCCGCGGGCGGCGGGTACACCGCCACTCAATACACCCCTCACGCCGGTAAATTCACGCACCTCGCGATGCACGCCGCGGCCGGTCACGTCGTCGTTGCCGGTACGGACCTCTCGGGCGGCGCGGCGTACGATGTTCGGCTTCTGAAAATCGAGTCGGGCGGTCTTCGCAATATCGACCTGGGGGGCTTCTTCAAGAACTACTACCACAAGGCCCCTGCCGGCTACGCCCAGCCCGGCAACAGCGGCATCTCCGTGCAGGCCGACGTGCAGCTCGTCAAATCGGGCGGCAAGACCTATCTGATGTACAGCGCCATCGGGATCGGTGACGTCTTCGAGATCGAAGGCGAGGACTCCATCAGTATCAAGGTCAAGAGCAACACGTTCGGGACGACGAACCCGAATTCGAAGGCGACGACGCCGGGACCGTATGTCGGCGACACCGTCACCTTCACCGCGCCGAGCTCCAACCCGCAGGTCAACTACGACGTGACCTGGGACTTCGGGAATCCGGAGAGCACCGACAACACGGGCCTCAAGAAGTCTAACCAGGAGATCTCCCACCAGTACACGGGTCTCAACACGAGCGCGAAGATCACCGCGCCGAAGCTGGTCCGAGCGATCACGGTGCAGAGCTCGCAGATCGCGTCGCAGTACAGCCTCAATCTGAAGGTTCCGACGCCGCGTGTCGGGATCGGCGGAGCGGCGACCCCCATCACTGCAAACATGACGGGGATCGAAGTCCTCGCCGGACAGACTTTCAACGACGCTTCGGACGGAACGATCGAAGGGCACTACTCGATCTGGACGATCGACGGCGTCGAGACCAGGCTGGCCCCGAACCAGGCGATCTCCTCGGGCGCTGTCGGTCCGCACACGCTGATGTTCCAGGGCGCGTACGGCAAGTACGACGGCTCATTCAACGGCACGTCACCGTACCTGACGGCTCCCATCACGGTCTCCTATACCGCGAAGCCGTTCATCGTGGATCTCGCTCCGCCGACCAAGGTCGCTTCGGACGTGAAGTTCTCCGCCGTGGCGCCCAAGGCGGCGGATGGCTCGATCACCGCGCAGACGTGGGACGTCACCTGGAAGAAGAACGGAACGCCGATCGGCGCGACGGCTGCCAACGGCGGCCTCACCACCAATGCCGCCGTTCCTGCCGGCACCGTGCCCGAGCTGGTCGTCCCGATGTCTTCTCTCGCGGACGGCGACGTCATTACGGTCACGATCGACGTGGATCCGGCAGACCTGATCACTTCCGCGCAAGGGTATGCGCAGGCGGTCGACGCGATGACGCTGTCGAAGCCTGATCCGAAGATCGCGAAGTCTGGCTGTGACAACGCAGGCAGCCCCTGCTCCTTCACCGCGTCCTCCGTCTCCGGCGCATCTGTTGCCGACTGGACGTTTGCATGGACGCTGAAGAAGAACGGCGCGGCCTACAAGGTGGGGAGCACGAACCCGTTCACGCCCACCATCAGCGATGCGGGCAACTATTCGATCGAGCTCGTGGCGTCCAGAACGGTGTTCGACACGCCTGCGACGCCCCAGTCGCTGACCGTGGCTCAGAGTCTCTGCCAGCCGCTCCCGGAGGCCCACCTGGTGAGCATCAATAAGGCTGGCTGCGCTTTGGGCTGTACGCCCGGAACAACCGTTGAGTTCTCGCCCAGCATGCAGGGATACACCGCGCAAGCCTGCGACACGTTCTCCTGGAACTTCGGCAGCGGCCAGGGCACAGCGAACACCCAAGTCGCCACGCACACGTACAGCAATGCCGGCACCTACACGGTCACTCTGACGATCGGGAATCCGAACGGCAACCTGCAGAAGACGACCACCGTCACGGTTTCAGGCGGAGACACGAACCCCCCGCCCACTTGCACGACGCCAACGGCGGCGGCGATCTCGTCCAGCGGCTGCGCGGGCGGGTGCAAGACGACCGACACCATCTCGTTCAGCGCCAGGCGCGGAACGGCTTCCCTGCAGAGCTGCGACAGCGTGCGCTGGAACTTCGGTGACGGCACGACCAGCGTCTCGCGGACCCCGACGAAGAAGTACTCCAACCCGGGCACGTATACCGTCGAGATGTACATCCAGAACACCAAGGGCACCTCACCGACAACGACCCAGACCTTCACGATCACCCAGGGAACGACGGGTGGCGGCAGTTGCTCGACGGCGCCGGGACCGGGGAACTTCGCCATCACGTTTTCGGGACCGGGTAGCGGCTGCACGAACTTCAACGGACAGGAGTGCAAGACCACGGAATCGATCGCTTTCGATGCCCAGGACTACTATTACGCACCCGCGTCCTGCGACAACTACGAGTGGGACTTCGGCGACGGCACGGCGAAGGTGAACACCCGCCAGGCGACGCACGCGTTCAGCAACTCCGGGTCGTTCCCGGTGAAACTGCGTGTTTACAACAACGCGGGTCAGTACACGTACACCAAGACGGTCAAGATCGAGGGGACCGTTGCGACCGAGCCGGTCCCGCAGATCACCCCGACGACCTTCCCCGCCAACGCGGTCAAGGGCAAGGCGGTGACGTTCGCGGCGACGTCGAACAACCCCAACACCACCGGCTGGACCTGGTCCTTCGGTGACGGCACGGCCAGCGACACGTCCCAGGCCGGCCAGACGAAGCAGAGCAGCACCATCACACACACGTTCACCAAGACCGGTACGTTCCAGGTCAAGGCAACGGCGCGCAATGCCGCGGACGCGCCCACGGCGCCGGTCGGAACCGCGCAGGGCAACATCGCCGTCGCCGACGCGCCCGCGATTCCGGAGTTCGTCTATCTCCTGCCCGTCACCGCGCACGTTCCCGGTCAGGGGGGCAGCAAGTGGCGCACAGACCTGCAGATCTACAACCCCGATCCCGAAGTGTCCGAGGCCAAGCCTCTGCTCATGGAGGCGGTGTTCAAGGGGCACGCTTATCCGCTGCAGATGATCAAGGCCACACACATCTACGAGGACTTCCTCGGCATGCTGCTGTCGCAGCAGAAGGACGACTCGGGCCCGGTGATCATCACCACCAAGAGCGCGATGACTCCGCCGCAGATCTGGACGCGCACCTACAACCAGTCGGAGAACGGCACCTTCGGTCAGCACATCCCGGCCATCCGTCTCGACAATGTTGGCAGCGGCGGCGCGGCGCCGGAAGGGAAGTACTACCTCGCCGGCCTGCGCCACGACGATCGCTATCGCACGAAC
>CAZLGP010000179.1:0-9845 GCA_964558905.1 uncultured Thermoanaerobaculia bacterium
GCCAGCAGCACCATGTACAGCGTGCAGCCCTCGCGCTCGGCCAGGCCTTTGAGCTGCGCGGTCAGCTCGGCGTCGAGGGTGAGCTCGTGCGTTGCGCCGGCGAAGCTCTGGATGCTCGGTCTGAGGCTATCGGTCGGGAGATCGAGAGTCGCCGATGCGCCGGCGAGTTTCTTCTGCCAGTACAGGAGTTGCTCATGGAGGACGCCGCCCTGTTCCAGCCACTGCCGCTGCCAGATGCTGTAGTCGGCGTACTGGATCGGCAGCGGAGGCAACTCGTGCCCGTTCAGAATCCCGCTCAGTTCCTTGATCAGAACGGCGAGGGACCAGCCATCGCTGACGATGTGGTGCATGTTGAGCAGGAGGATGTGCTCGCGCTCATCGAGCCGGATCAGCTTCCCGCGGAGCAGCGGACCATTGGCCAGGTCGAACGGCGTCGCCGCGTCGGCCTGGCAGAGATCGCGGGCGGCTTCTTCATCAACGCAATCGATGCGCTCGAGCCGGAAGTCGACCCGCTCGAGGATGCGCTGACTGGCACGGCCGTCCTCGCTGGGGAACACCGTGCGCAGCGTCTCGTGCCGCGCGATGACTACATTGAGCGCTCGATCCAACTCGTCCGCATCCAGCTCGTCATGGATTCGCACCGCCGCCGGCACGTTGTAGCCGGCACTGTCCGGCTCGAGCTGATTGATGAACCACAACCGCTCCTGTGCAAAGCTGAGCGGGAGCCACTCGTATTGTGTCCGGTCCGCCCTCAGGATCGGCGGGATCTCGCTTTTCGTCGCCGACGCGACCACCTCGGCCAGTTGCGCGACGGTTCCCCGCTCGAACAGCGTCCGCAGCGGCAGCTCCACCTCCAGTTGTCCGCGGATCTTCGAGACGAGCTGCGTCGCCAGGAGCGAGTGCCCGCCCAACGCAAAGAAGCTGTCGTGAACGCCAATCGTATCCGGCGCGCGGTTCAACAAAGCGGCCCAGATCTCCACGAGCCGCTGTTCCGCCTCGCTGCGCGGTGCGACGTGCTCGCGCCCCGTGGCCAGGGTCACGTCCATCCGCTCGAGAGCGCGGCGATCCACTTTCCCGTTCGGGGTCAGCGGGATCGCCGGCAGGCTCACGAATGCGGCAGGCACCATGTAGTCCGGCAGCGCCTTCGCGAGATGCGCGCGGAGCTCGTCGTAGGGGACTTCCGAGTCCGCGCGGTAGAAAGCGACGAGTTGTTTGCCCGGGCCCTCACCCTGCGCGACAACGGCGCAGTCCCGAATCGCCAGGTGCTCGCCGAGGCGGCCTTCGATCTCACCCGTCTCGATGCGGAAGCCGCGGACCTTGACCTGCGTGTCGATTCTGCCGAGGTATTGCAGCGTCCCGTCTTCGAGCCAGCGAGCCAGGTCTCCGGTCCGGTACAGACGCGCCGCCGGATCGCCGCCGAACGGATCGGCGATGAACCGCTCCGCCGTGAGCTCGGGGCGGTTCCAGTAGCCGCGCGCGACGCCCGTGCCTCCGATGTAGAGCTCGCCGGCGACACCCGCCGGGACCAACTGACCGCGGCGATCGAGGACGTAGATCCGCGTATTCGCAATCGGACGGCCGAGGTGAGGCACGTCCGCCGCGATCCGCACCACGGTGGCGTCAACCGTACACTCGGTGGGGCCGTACAGGTTGAAGAACGCCACTTCTGGTTGCGCGCTCAGGGAGTGCCACAGTTCGGCGCTGATCGCCTCACCGCCGACGAGGAACGCCTTCGGAATGCGACCGGCGCCGGCGAACAGCCCTGCACCGAGCAGCGCCGTGAGCTGCGACGGGGTGCAATCGAGCACGTCGACCTGATGCCGATCGAGGTACGCCAGCAGGGCCCCAGCATCCATGCGCACGTCTTCGGGGATGATCACCAGCGTGCGGCCCGAGAGAAGTTGCACGAGCTGCTTGACCGATGAGTCGAACGAGAGCGAGGCGTTGACGCCGACGCGCGTCCAGTCGTCATGGCCGGCGTAGATCGACTGCTCGAGCGCATTCCAGAGGTTCACCACGCCGAAGTGACGGATCATCACGCCTTTGGGCATGCCGGTCGAGCCAGAGGTGTAGATCGTGTACGCGAGATCGTCGGATGTCGCATCGTCCGAGATCGGGGAACGGCTCGGGACGACGTCGACCGTCATCACCCGCGCGGTCGTCTCGGGCAATTGCGCCCGCAGCCGCGCCTGCGTGACCACGACTGTCGGCGCCGCATCCTGCAACATGTACCGCAGGCGCTCGGCGGGATAACCCGGGTCGAGGGGCACATAGGCTCCGCCAGCCTGCAGGATCGCCATGAGGCTAACGACCATGTCCGGCGACCGCTCCATGTGGAGGCCGACCAGGCTGCCGCGCATGACTCCCTCCGAGCGGAGCGCGTGGGCCAGACCAAGGCTGCGCTCGTAGAGGTCGCGATAGGTGAGATGCTGTTCCCCGAACACGACCGCCGCGTGATCCGGCGCGATCGCCGCCCGTTCGGCGAAGACCCTGTGGACGCATTGGCTGCCCCGATACTCGGCCTCCGTTGCATTGTTCACAACGAGCAGCTGGTGCTTCTCCGCCTCGCTGAGATAGTCGAGATGATCGATCTCCGCCGCGGGCGCCGCCGCGATCGCGCGGCATAGGGCGATGAAGTGACCGACCATGCGGTCGATGGTCCGCGGCGCGAAGAGTGCGGTGCTGTAGCGGAGCTCGCCCACGAGTCCATCCGCCGTTTCGGTGAGCTCGGCGGTCAGGTCAAACTTGCTGATGCCACTCTCCAGTGCGTACGGAGTAATGCGCTGATCCGGCGTCCCGAGATCGAAGTTCTGCAGGATCAGCATCACCTGGAACAGCGGACTGACGGCCAGGTTGCGCTGCGGGCTCACCAGATCGACGATCTTCTCGAACGGCGCGTCCTGGTGCTCGTAGGCCTCCAAGCAGGTGACTTTGACGTTCGCCAGGAGGTCGGTGAACGCGTCGTGTCCCTCGAACCGGCTGCGTAGCACGAGTGTGTTGACGAACACGCCGATCAGCCCTTCCGTCTCGCCATAGTGGCGGTTGGCGATCGGGCTGCCGACGGAGATGTCGTTCTGGCCTGAATAGCGATACAGCAGCGCCTTGAACGCGGCCAGCAGGACCATGTACAGCGTCCCGCCCTCGCGCGCGGCCAACCGCCGAAGCTCCCCGGTCAAGTCCGCGTCCAGTGCGAACGAGCGCGTCGCGCCCGCAAACGTCCGCGCGGCCGGCCCAGGGAAATCGGTGGGCAGATCGAGGCGCTCCGGCGCTCCGGCGAGTTTCGTCTGCCAATACGCGAGCTGCCCATCGAGGACACCGCCCTCTTCCAGCCAGCGCCGCTGCCAGATCGCGTAGTCGGCGTACTGAATCGGCAGAGGAGGCAGCTCGTCACCGTTCAGGATCGCGGCGAGCTCTTTGATCAGGACGCCGAGCGACCACCCGTCGCTGACGATGTGGTGCATGTTGAGCAGGACGATGTGCTCCCGCGCGTCGAGCCGAATCAGTTTCCCGCGGACCAGCGGACCGTTAGCCAGGTCGAATGGCGTGGCCGCGTCGGCCCGGCAGATCTCGCGTGCGGTTTCTTCATCAACGCAGTCGATGCGCTCGAACCGGAAGTCGACCCGATCGAGAATGCGCTGACTGCCACGGCCGTCATCGCTCGGGAACACCGTGCGCAGCGTCTCGTGCCGCGCGATGATCGCGCTCAGCGCGCGATCCAGCTCGTCGGCATCCAGATCGCCGTCGATCCGGACCGCCGCCGGCACGTTGTAGCCCGCGCTGTCCGGCTCGAGCTGATTGATGAACCACAGCCGCTCCTGCGCGAAGCTGAGCGGGAGCCGCTCGTACCGCGTCCGGTCCGCCGGCACGATCGCCGCGATCTCGCTCTTCTTCGCCGAGGCGATCGCCTCGGCCAGTTGCGCAATGGTTCCCCGCTCGAACAGCGTCTTGAGCGGCAGGTCCACATCCATCTGCCCGCGGATCTTCGAGACCAGTTGCGTGGCCAGCAGCGAGTGTCCGCCCAGCTCGAAGAAGTTGTCCGTGACTCCGATCGTCTCCGGTGCGCGATTCAAGACCGCCGCCCAAATCTCCACGAGCTGCGTTTCCGCCTCGCTCCGCGGCGCCACATAGTCGTGTCCCGTTGCTGACGTCACTTCCATACCCGCCAGGGCGCGCCGGTCCACCTTTCCGTTCGGGTTCAGTGGAATGGCCGGCAGGCTCACAAACGCGCTCGGGATCATGTGCTCGGGCAGCGTCTTCGACAGATGCGCCCGCAGCTCGTCGTACGGAACCTCGGACTCCGCACCCTTCGCGCGATAGAAGGCCACGAGCTGCCGGTCCGCTCCCTCGCCTCGGGCGATGACAGCGCACTCCTGAATCGCCGCGTGCTCGCCCAGGCGCGCCTCGATCTCACCCATCTCGATGCGGAAGCCGCGGACCTTGACCTGCGTGTCGATTCTGCCGAGGTATTGCAGCGTTCCATCGTCGAGCCAGCGCGCCAGGTCGCCCGTGCGGTACATGCGCGTGCCCGGCTCGAACGGGTTGGCCACGAACTTCTCCTCCGTCAGCGCGGGCCGGTTCAGATACTCGCGGGCCAGTCCTTCGCCGGCGATGTGCAGCTCGCCCGGGACGCCGATCGGCTGGATGTTCCCGTTCGGGTCGAGGATGTAAACCCGGGTGTTTGCGATCGGTCGTCCGATCGTCTGCGGACCCTTTTTGTGCCGCAGGGTGTAGGTCGAGTACGTCGTGTCTTCCGAGGGCCCATAGAGGTCATACACCTTCCGCACCGCGGTCGTGTCGTAAATCCGGTCCACCAGGCGCGGCAACAGCGGCTCGCCGGCGAGGTTGACCGTTTGCACCGACCGCGGGATCGCGTTCAGCCGCACCAGCTCCTCCATGGCCGAAGGAACGGTGTTGATCAGCGTGACGGAGTCGCGATGAGCGAGATCGACCAGGCCGAGTGCGTTCGGAACGAGGTAGATCGTGCCGCCGTTTGCCAGCGTCACGAAGATCTCGTAGACCGACAGGTCGAAGCAGATCGACGTCACGGCCAGGACGCCGGAGAGCTCTTCGCGGCTGTACACCTCACTCGCCCAATGCACCAGCGTCACCGGGCTGTGATGCTCGATGGCCACACCTTTCGGTTCCCCCGTCGACCCGGACGTGTAGATCACATGTGAGAGGTGCCGCGGCGTCACCTTCTCCTCGAGTACGACACCCGCGGCCTTCAACGCCGCAACGCCCGCGGCGATCTCCTCCTTCTCACGATCCACCAGGACAGCGCACATCCCCTCCGGGACGAGCGCCTCCAGCTTCTGCTCGGTGATGACGAGCGATGCCTGGCTGTCCCGAAGCATGTACGCCAGACGCTCTTCCGGATAGTCCGGGTCGAGCGGAACGTAGGCGCCGCCGGCCTGCAAGATCGCCAGCATCGCGATCACCATCTCGGGCGACCGCTCCATGCACACGCCCACGCGCTGATCAGGCTCCACACCCTGCGACTGCAGATACAGCGCTAGATCGTGGCTCCGCTCGTGGAGCTGCCGGTACGTCAGCCGTTCCTCGCCGCAAACCAGCGCCGTCTCTTCCGCGTGCGCCGGGACCTGCTCGAGGAAGAGCTGGTGCAGGCACTGGCCGGTCGGATACTCGGTCTGCGTGGCGTTGAGCTCGGCCAGCAACCGATGGGTTTCCCTTTCACCGAGGAGCTCCAGCTCGCGCACCGGAGCCGTCGGCTTCGCCGTCACCGAGCGGCATAGCGCGGTGAAGTGCTCGGCCATCCGCTCGATCGTGTCCGGCTTGAACAACGCCGTGCTGTATTCGATCACTCCGCTCAGGCCCCCGCTCGTCTCAGTGAGATCGAGCGTCAGGTCGAACTTGCTGATGCCGGTGTCCAGGCGGTACGGCTGGATGCGCGCGTCCGGCCTCCCGAGGTCGAAGTTCTGCAGGAGCAGCATCACCTGGAACAGAGGACTGACGGCCAGGTTGCGCTGCGGGCTCACCAGATCGACGATCTTCTCGAACGGCGCATCCTGATGCTCGTACGCCTCGAGACAGGTGGCTTTCACTTTCGCCAGCAGTTCCGTGAACGGATCGGCTCCGTTCACATCGCTCCGCATCGCCAGCGTGTTGACGAACATGCCGATCAGACCTTCCGTCTCGCCGTAGTGGCGGTTGGCGATCGGGCTGCCGACGCAGATGTCGTTCTGGCCTGAATAGCGATACAGCAGCACTTTGAACGCGGCCAGCAGGACCATGTACAGCGTCGCGCCCTCGCGCTCGGCGAGCCGCTCGAGCTGTGTGGTCAGCTCCACGTCGAGGGTGAGCTCCCGCGTCGCTCCGGCAAAGCTCTGGATGCTCGGTCTGTGAAAGTCAGTCGGAAGATCGAGACTCGCCGCAACGCCGGCCAGCTTCCTCTGCCAATACGCGAGCTGCCCATTGAGGACACCGCCCTCTTCCAGCCAGCGCCGCTGCCAGATCGCGTAGTCGGCGTACTGAATCGGCAGAGGAGGCAGCTCGTCACTGTTCAGGATCGCGGCGAGCTCTCGGATCAGGACGCCGAGCGACCACCCGTCGCTGACGATGTGGTGCATGTTGAGCATCAGAATGTGCTCGTCGTCGCCGAGTTTGATGACCTGGCCTCGGATGAGCGGTCCACCGGCCAAATCAAAGGGTGCCGCCGCGTCGGCCTGACACAGCGTTCTCGCTTCCCTGTCGCGCGCGTCGCTGGACGCATCGTGGGTCAGATCGATGCGTGCGAGCCGGAAATCCGGCCGATCCAGGATTCGCTGGTGGGGCCGACCATCCTCGCTCGGAAAGATGGTGCGCAGGTTCTCATGGCGGGAGATGATCCGATTGAACGCCGATTCCACCTGGTTGATGTCCAGCGCGCCGCGGATGATCACTGCTCCGGGAATGTTGTAGCCGGCACTGTCGGGATCGAGCTCGTTCAGGAACCACAGTCTCTCCTGCACGAAGCTCAGGGGTAGGCGATCGAATCGAGACCGGTCGGCAGGCAGGATCGGAGGAATGTCATTCTTCTCTGCACTGGCGATCCACCGGGCTAATTGAGCGACACTGCCATCCTCGAACAACGCGTTCAGAGGCACTGCCACGTCGAGCCGGCTGCGAATCCTGGAGACCAGTTGCGTCGCCAGCAGCGAATGCCCACCCAGCTCGAAGAAGCTGTCGTGTACTCCGATCGTCTCCGGCCCACGCTTGAGGACCGCCGCCCAGATCTCCACGAGCTGCTGTTCGGTCTCGTTGCGCGGCGCCACATACTCCCGTCCCGCACCCATCGTCACGTCCAGCCGCGCCAGGGCCCGGCGATCCACTTTCCCGTTCGGATGCAGCGGGATCACCTCGAGACCCACGAACGCCGCGGGGATCATGTGGTCCGGCAGCGTCTTCGACAGATGCCCGCGCAGCTCGTCATACGCAAGCTCGACGGTCGCGTCTTTCGCGCGATAGAAAGCCACCAGTTGCTTGCCCGCTCCTTCGCCCTGGGCAATGACTGCGCAATCCTGGATCGCCGGGTGCTCGGCGAGTCGCGCTTCGATCTCTCCCATTTCGATCCGGAACCCGCGTACTTTGACCTGCGTATCGATCCGGCCCAGATACTGGATCGTCCCGTCACCCAGCCAGCGGGCCAGATCGCCGGTCTTGTACATCCGCGTGCCCGGCTCGAACGGATTGCCAACGAACTTCTCCTCGGTCAGTTCCGGCCGATGCAGATATCCGCGGGCCAGACCCTCACCCGCGATGTGCAGCTCTCCCGGCACTCCGATCGGCTGGAGCCGGTCATGGGGATCCAGGATGTAGACCTGCGTGTTCGCGATCGGACGTCCGATCGTCTGCGGACCGTTCTTCCCCCTCAGCGTGTATGTCGAGTACGTCGTGTCTTCCGACGGGCCGTACAGGTCATAGACCTTGCTGACCGAGGTCGTCTCGTAGATCCTGTCCACCAGCCGCGGCGAGAGCGGCTCTCCGGCAAGGTTGATCGTCTGCACCGAGTCCGGAATCGCTCCCATCCTCACCAGCTCTTCCATCGCCGATGGAACGGTGTTGATCAACGTCACACCGTCCTTGTTCGCGAGCTCGGCCAGGCCCAGTGCGTTCGGCACCAGCACCACCGTTCCCCCGCTACCCAGGGTCAGGAAGATCTCGTACACCGACAGATCGAAACAGATCGACGTCGCCGCCAGCACTCCGGCCAGCTCTTCACGGCTGTATACCTCTCGAGCCCAATGCACCAGCGTCACCGGGCTGTGATGCTCGATGGCCACTCCTTTCGGCTGACCCGTCGAGCCGGATGTGTAGATCACGTGCGACAGATGCTCCGGCGTCACCTTCTGCTCGAGCTCGACGCTCGCCGCTTTCAACGCCGCCACACGTTCCGCGATCTCCGCGCTCTGCCCGTCCAGGGCGATGAGCTGCGCCTCGGCCGGCATCACCGCTCCGAGCTTTTCTCGCAGCGCTTCCTCGGTCAGGACGATCGCTGCCCGGCTGTCCCGCACCATGTACGCCAGGCGCTCGTCCGGATAGTTCGGGTCCAGCGGCACATACGCCCCGCCGGCCTGCAGGATCCCGAGCATGCCCACGATCATCTCCACTGACCGCTCCATGCACACGCCTACCAGACGGTCCGGCTCCACGCCCTGCCACTGCAGATACAGCGCGAGATCCCGGCTTCTCTCGTGGAGCTGCTCGTACGTCAGAGACTCCTCGCCGCACACGACGGCGGTGTTGAGGGCATTCCCTTTCACCTGCTCGACGAACAACTCATGCAGGCACTGGTCCTTCGGATAGTTTGCCTGCGTCGCATTGAACTCGATGAGCAGCCGCTGCATCTCGGTCTCGCCCAGATACTCCAGACTCCCGATCTTCGCCGCCGGCTTCTCGACGATCGCCCGGCACAGGGCCACAAAATGCTCGACCATCCGCTCGATGGTCTGCGGCCTGTACAACGCCGTGCTGTATTCGATCGATCCGCTCAGCCCTTGTTCGGTCTCCATCAGCGAGACCGTCAGATCGAACTTGCTGATGCCCGTCTCCAGCGGATACGGCTGGATCGATCCATCGTTCCCGCCCAGCTCCATGTTCTGCAGGATGAACATCACCTGGAACAGCGGGCTCACGGCCATGTTTCGCTGTGGCCGCACCTCGTCCACCACCTTCTCGAACGGCGCGTCCTGATGCTCGTACGCCTCCAGGCACGTCGCTTTCACCTTCTTCAGCAATGCCTCAAAGGTCTCTTCCCCCGTCACCTCGCTGCGCAAGGCCAGCGTGTTGACGAACATCCCGATCAGCCCTTCGGTCTCCCCATACTGCCGGTTCGCGATCGCGCTGCCCACGCAGATGTCCTTCTGTCCCGTGTACCGATGGAGCAGCGTCTTGAATGCCGCCAGCAGCACCATGTACAGCGTCCCGCCCTCTCGCTCGCCCAGACGCTCGAGCTCCCCGGCCACTTCTCGATCCAGTGCAAAGGCATGCGTGGCCCCGGCGAAGCTCTGCATGCTCGGCCGCGGATAGTCGGTCGCCAGATCCAGACTCTCCGGAACCCCGGCCAGCTTCTGCCGCCAGTACCCGAGCTGCCGGTCGAGCACGCCGCTCTGTTCCAGCCACTGCCTCTGCCACACGCTGTAGTCGACGTATTGAATCGGCAGCGCCGGCAACTCCGCACTACGGCCCTCCCGGAGCGCCTCGAGGATCAGCCCCAGCTCCCGCATCAAGACCCCGAGCGACCACCCGTCGCTCACGATGTGATGCATGTTGAGCATCAGGATGTGCTCGTCCTCGCTGAGCCTGATCACCTTCCCTCGGATCAGCGGTCCATTCGCCAGATCGAACGG
>CAZLGP010000180.1:0-4617 GCA_964558905.1 uncultured Thermoanaerobaculia bacterium
CACGCTGACAGCGCAATGAGCGCTCCCCGAGAGGGCTCCCCTGACCCTTCGCTTCGCTCAGGGTTTTGTGAAAATCACAACAAGAGCCGGTACACGTCGTTCTTGCGCAGCCCGAACTTCTCCGCGACCGCCTTCACCGCGTCGTTGCGGCGCATGCCCGTCCCCCGAAGGCGCTCGAACTCGGCGCGGATCTCATCGGACGAGGCCTCGGCCGCCGCGCGCGCGGGCGGGGCGAAGACGAGGGTGATCTCGCCGTGCACGCGCTCCCGCTCCCGCAGTCGCACGAGCACCTCGGAGACTCGGCCGTTGATGAATTCCTCGTGCATCTTCGTCATCTCCCGCGCCACGGTCACCTCCGTGTCGCCGAGGACCTCGAGAGCATCCTCGAGGGAGGCCACGACGCGCTCCGGCGACTCGTACATCACCGTCGTGTGCGCGAGCTCCGCGGCGTTGCGGTAGAAGTCGAGACGCTCGCTCTGCCGATGCGGCGTGAATCCGAGGAATGTGAAAGGCAGCGGCGCGATCCCGCTGGCCGCGAGCGCGAGCACGCCGGCGAAGGGGCCGGGGATCGGCTCGACGGTGAGCTCCCGCTCCCGCGCGAGGCGAACGATGCGGTATCCGGGATCGGAGATCACCGGCATCCCCGCGTCGCTGACCAGCGCCAGCGTCTCGCCGCTCTCGATCCGCTCGATCAGCGCCGACGCTTTCGCGTCTTCGTTGTGCTCGTGATAGCTGTCCGTCGGACCATCGATGCCGAAGTGCGTGAGCAGCTTGCGAGTGTGGCGCGTGTCCTCGCAGAGGATGAGGTCCGCGGACTTTAGAGCGGCGACGGCGCGCGGAGGAAAGTCCTGGAGATTGCCGAGGGGGGTGCCGACGATGAGGAGCTTGCCCATGGGGGGAGGTTATAGGACGGATGGGACGAATAGGACGGATAGGACGAATGGGTGGAACCCTCTACTCATTCGTCCCATTCGTCCCATTCGTCCCATTTGTCCCATCGGTCCTCCCCCCAAAGCTCCTCGCCAGCAGAATCGCCGCGCTCGAGGCCACGTTCACGCTCTCCACCCTCCCCGACATCGGAATCGCGATCGGGGTCGCCTGGCGCCGCAGTTCCTCCGACACGCCCGCGCCTTCGTTGCCGAAGATCAGCACCGCATTCGCGGACGGCGGGTCGATCGCTTTGCCGGAGGCATCCGCGGCGAACAGGGGAGCTCGCGCGTCGATCAGCTCGCGCACGGTCACCTGGGCGATGGGCACGCCGAGGATTGCGCCGGCCGAGGAGCGGATGGCCTTCGGGCCGAACGGATCCGCGCAGCCGGGGAGAAGCAAGACTCCCGCGGCGTCGAACGCGGCCGCGAGGCGCACGATCGTACCGACGTTGCCGGGGTCCTGCACTGCATCGAGCGCGATCGCCACTGTGTCCCGCCGGGCGAGAATCGCGGCCGCGGCCGCTCGCGGTCGCTCGAACAGCCCCAGGACGTGTTGAGGGTGTCTCGTGGCACTGACGTAGTCGAACACATCCTCGGTGAGATCGACGCCGCGCTCGAGCACCGCGATCGCCTTCCAGCCGTTCGCGATGGCATCCGCCACCTGTTTGGGACCCTCGAGGACGATCTCGGTATCGTGCTCGCGGAGCGCGTCCCGGATGCGTTTGACCAGGGGATTCTGACGACTGGTGATGATCGGCATGAGGATGCGAGGCCGATCATACTGAAGCCAGATCCTCGCGTTGCGCTTCGCCCCGCAAGTGGAAGGATGATAGAAAGCAGGGCGCAAGTCGCAGGGCAGGGCGCAGCGGATCACCCCGATCTCCTGCCCCCGGTGCTCTGCCCCCTACGCCCTGACGAAAATGACGACGAGCACTCGACCCGCGATTCGTTTCGCCGACCGTGTCACCGCGATGCAGGAATCGCCCACGCTGGCGGTGTTGAATCGAGCCACCGCGCTCATCGCCAGCGGTGTGGACATCGTCGATTTCGGACCGGGCGAGCCTGACTTCGCGACTCCGAGAGCGGTCGCCGAGGCAGGGAAGCGCGCGATCGATCGAGGCTTCACGAAGTACACGCATGCCAGCGGGACCCGGACTCTGCGCGAAGCGATCGCGGAGCGCTACAACCGGCGTTACGGACTCCGGCTCGGCCAGGAGCACGTCATCGCCGGAAACGGCGGCAAGCAGGAGCTGTTCAACATCATGTTGGCCCTCGTCAGCGAGGGCGACGAGGTCATCGTTCCGGCGCCGTACTGGGTGAGCTTCCCCGACCAGGTCGCATTCGCCGGGGGGACGCCCGTCTTCGCGACCCTCGATCCCGACAACCTCTTCCGCCCCCGCCTCTCCGACCTCGAAGCGGTGGCGACGGAGCGTACCCGCGGCGTCATCCTCAACTCACCGTCGAATCCCACCGGGGCGGTGATCCGCGAATCGGAGCTCGAGCCGATCGTCGAGTGGTGCGTGGCGCGGGACGCCTTTCTCGTCTTCGACGAGACCTACGAGCTGTTCGTCTACGACGGCAACGTGCACGCGTCGGCGATGCGCTGGTTCGAGCGTCATCCGGAGACGGTGATCATCGTGAACTCGATGTCGAAGACGTTCGCGATGACCGGCTGGCGCCTCGGCTACGCCATCGCTCATCCCCAGATCGTCTCCGCCCTCGGCAAGATCCAGAGCCACTCGACGTCGAACCCGAACACCATCGCGCAGCATGCGGCGCTCGAGGCGCTCAGCGGCGTGGACGACGACGTGCAGCGGATGTACGACGCCTACTGCGAGCGTCGCGCGTGGCTCGTTCCGGCCCTGAACGACCTGCCCGGCATCTGCTGTACCGATCCCGACGGCGCGTTCTACGTGTTCCCCGACGTCGGCGCGCATTTCGGCAAGCGCGAGATCACCGACTCGACGTCGTTCGCGTCCTACCTCCTCGACGAGGCCCGGGTCGCGGTCGTGCCCGGTATCGCCTTTGGCGCGGATGAGTTCGTCCGGATCAGCTACGCCACCTCGATGGAGCGCCTCCGGGAGGGGATCGCCCGGATCGATGCAGCGCTCCGAAAACTCCTTTGATCCGTCAGGAATCTAGCTCCCGTTCGTCCCGTTCCAAATCCAGATTCGTCCAGATTCGTAAGGAGATCTCGTGAAAAAGACCATGTTGATTTTGGCGTCGATGGCGATCGCCGCAACCGCCGTCGCGCAGGACAAGCCGGCGACTCCGGCGACGGGCAACGACCCGATCGTCATCGCCGCGGGCGACCTGGCGATCCGCCAGTCGGAGTTCGAGGAGGCGCTCAAGACGCTTCCCGAACAGTACCAGCAGTACGCGACGGGACCCGGCAAGAGACAGTTTGCCGAGGACTATCTGCGGATGAAGATGCTCGCCGCGGCAGGCACGAAGGCCGGTCTCGACAAGAGCCCGGACGTCGTCGCGCAGCTCAACCTGATGCGCGAGAACCTAGTCGCGAACGCACAGCTCCAGAAGATCGAGGCGGGGATCGCGATCTCCGACGACGATCTGAAGAAGGTGTACGACGCGAACAAGGGGCAGTACGAGCAGGTCAAGGCTCGCCACATCCTGATCGCGTTCAAGGACAGCCCGGCCGCGCAGGAGGGGAAGCCCGTCCTGTCCGATGAGGAAGCCAAGGCCAAGGCCGAGGAGCTCCGCAAGCAGCTCGTCGGCGGCGCGAAGTTCGAGGACATCGCGCAGAAGGAATCCGACGACGTCGGCTCCGGCAGCCGGGGCGGCGACCTCGGCGAATTCGGCCGCGGCCAGATGGTCCCCGAGTTCGAGAAGGCCGCCTTCGAGGCGAAGGTCGGCGAGATCACGCCGGTCGTCCGCACGCAGTTCGGCTACCACATCATCAAGGTCGACGAGCACGCCTCGACGCCGTTCGAGCAGGTGAAGCCGACCCTCGAGCGCAACGAGCGCCAGACGCGCGTCCAGGCCGAGCTCGACAAGATGAAGACGGCCGCCAAGCCGACGTTCAACGAGACCTACTTCGCGCCGCCGGCGCCTGCCTCGCCCGCCGCTGCACCCTCGGCGCCGGAAGGCGAGACGAACCAGTAGACCCAGAGGGGCCGTGACCCGTGACCCGTTGACCCGTTGCCCGAGCCTTAAATCCCCGGTCACGGGCCACGGGGCGGGCCACGGGTCATGGGGGCGCAGGGGGCAGGGGACAGTGCGCAGTGGAACCCGGTTTCTCCTGCGCTCTGCCCCCTGCGCCCTCGTCTCGCCCCCGGCGCCCTGATTTTTGCTATCGTCCACGCGCATGGAGATTCCGTCGAAGGTTTCGATCTTCAACCGCACGCTGGAGATCAAAGGGAAGGCCGGCACGCTGATCAGCGTCAACGAGGACGGCGGCTTTTACGAGGTCGTCCTCGAAGTACAGCAGCGCAACCACACCGTCCTCTTCCCGATCGCCGAGACGGTGCTGATCTTCAACGAAGCCCTCCCCACGATCTCAGCCGACTTCGAAGTGGAGCGGTAGCGTATTTTCCGAAGCCCCGAGCGCAGTCGAGGGGCCAACTTAGTACTCCATTCGCCAAGTTCGAGCACAGATCGCGTGAGCGCCGTGGCGTCGGATGCGAGGCGCCGCGACGAGGCGATGCGGGGACATCGGCGAGGAGCGGCA
>CAZLGP010000181.1:0-21061 GCA_964558905.1 uncultured Thermoanaerobaculia bacterium
GATCACCGGCTGCTCCCACGGCCGCAACGACTGATTGACGATGAACGGTGTCTTCTCGAAGTCGATGTTCGGATTCAGCTGCGTGGAATGCAGCGACGGCACGATCTGCTGATGCTGCATCTGCAGCAGCACCTTCGTCAGTCCGGCGACGCCGGCGGCCGACTCACAATGTCCGATGTTCGACTTCGCCGATCCGAGGAGACAGAAGCCGGTGTCCTGCGTGCTCTTCGCGAAGGCCCTGGTCAATGCCGCGATCTCGATCGGATCGCCGAGCTTCGTCCCGGTGCCGTGCGCTTCGATATAGCTAACATGGCGCGCGTCGATGGCCGATTCCAGCAGGGCGCGGCGGATGACGCTGGCCTGGGCCTGGGGATTCGGCACCGTGTAGCCGTTGGTCTTGCCGCCATGATTGAGTGCGGTGCCGCGGATCAAGCCGTAAATGTGGTCGCCGTCCCGCTCCGCCTCGGAGAGCCGCTTGAGCACGACCACCCCCACGCCCTCTCCGGGAATGTATCCATCGCCTCCTTCGCCGAAGCTCTGGCAGTGGCCGTCGCCGGAGATGAACTGTCCGGTGCTGAGAACGAGGTACTTGTTGGGATGGATCGTGACGTTCACTCCACCGGCGATGGCGAGACTCGTCCGGCCCTGCTTCAGGTCCAGACAGGCGAAATGAATCGACGTCAGCGAAGACGAGCACATGGTGTCGAGCGTCACGCTGGGCCCGTGGAGGTTCAGCGAGTACGACACGCGATTGGCGATGCTGGCCATACTCGCGGCAACGCCGAGACGTCTTCCCTGCGCGGCCGCCTCCGCGCCGAACAGCTGATATTCGGTGTACATCACGCCGACGTAGACGCCGACCTGCCCGGGCAGATCGTCCGCATCCGCGATCTGGAGAGCGGCGCGGGTGTATCCCGCATCCTCGATGGCCATCCAGGCGTGCTGCAGGAAGAGGCGCTCCTGCGGATCCAGGGCCTTTGCGTCTCTCGGTGAAATGTTGAAGAACAACGGATCGAACTCGTCGACGCCGGTGATGAAGCCGCCCCACTTGCTGTAATGGTGGCCGCCTTTCGTGCGGTCGTCGCTGAAGTACTGCTGCCAGTCCCACCGCTCTTTCGGCACCTCGGTAATGCAGTCTTTGCCTTCGCGGAGATTGCGCCAGTAGGCCTCGAGGTCGACCGCTTCGGGGTAGCGGCCGCTCAATCCGATGATGGCGATCGGATCCGCTTCTCTTGAAGCCTGCGAGGCCGCGGCGCGCCCGCGATCCGAACGCCGGCTCGACCGCCGCTCGAACACCCTTCGCTCCACGCGAGGCGTTTCGGCCGTCTGCTTTTCCTCATTGCCGCCGGAGAGCACGGCTTCCAGCCGCGCGGAGTGCGACTCGAGGAAGTAGCCGGTCAACTCGGCGATGGTCCCGTACTCGAAGAACAGCGTCTTGGCGAGCGGGCCGAAGGTGCGCTCCAGGTGCGTCGTCAAGCGGACGGCAAGGATCGAGTCGATGCCGTAGTTCTCCAGCGGCGCCTGCGGATCGATCTTCCTGGGCTGCAGGCCGAGGACGTGGGCGCACTCGTTGCGCAGAAACTCGCGGGCCTTCTCGACGAACGTGCTGCGCTCGATGGGTCCACTGGAGACGGACGGCGCCGGCAGGGACGAACGCTCCTGCTCGATGAGACGCCCGGAGAAAAATGCCACTCGCAGCAGCGCGAAATCGCCTTCCGCGACACCGACCTGATCCCAGGGCAGCGCGAGACAGCGATGGAACGCACGGATGCCCGTCGCTGCCGCCATCGGCTGCATGCCGGTGGTCCGCTGCAGCCGCTCACGGTTGGCCTCGTCGGTATCCATCCCGGCCACGTCCCAACCCGACCAGTTGATGGAGCGGGTCCGGCCGTGCCGCCGACCGGCCCCGACCTGCTCGTTTCGCCAGGCGGAGAACCGATCCATGAACGCGTTTGCGGTCGCGTAGTCGGCCTGCCCGATGCTGCCAGCCGCGCCCGAGACCGACGAAAAGAGCACGAAGAAGTCGAGGTCGAGATCGCGGGTGGCGTGATCGAGGTTGAACGTGCCCGCGACTTTCGGTGCCAGTACACGAGCGAACTCGTCGCCGTTCTTCTTGATGATGAAGTTGTCGGCGAGAGCTCCCGCGCATTGCACGATGCCGTCGAGGCGTCCGTAGTCGTTGCGGATCGACGCGACGAGGTCCGTGACTTGCTGGAGGTCGGCAACGTCAGCCTGCCGATAGCTGACGCGATCTCCGAGCGTTTCGGGGCCCATCGGCGAGCGGCCCGTCAGCACTACGCGCGCCGACGTTCGCTCGATGATCTCGCGGGCGAAGAGCCCGCCCAGACGCCCGGCTCCGCCGGTAATGAGGTACACGCAGTTGTCCTGGAACGCGACCGGCGCTTCTTCCGCGGCCTGGGAAAGCTCATCCCAGCGCAGCACGTGGCGTTCGCCGTTCTGATAGCGAACGACGGCATCCGGCGCATGCTCGTCCTGCAGCAGCCGCGAAGCCTCTTTCGTCGAGAGGTCCGGTGCGAGGAGGATCAGTTGCCCCGTGACCTGCGGGTTTTCGAGCGACGCGGTCCTGAGCAGACCCGACAACCCGGCGAACAGCGGGTCCGCGACGACGATCTGCACGAGCACATTCCCGCGCGGCCGCTGCAGGATGTCCTGGATGACCTGGAAGGCCTGCAGAGCCGCCTCCGCGTAGCGCTCGGCAAGGTTCTTCTCCCGGTCCGTGAGGATGGCGGTGCACTGGCTATCCGGCAGGTGGCCGGCGTCAACGCCCGGAAGGTCGACGACGAGGATGTGGCGCCGTTCGTAGGCGGCCCGATGCGCGGCTGCGAGAAGGCTGGGCTGCCAGACGGGCCGCACGAACAGCGTGCCGCTCCGGCCGTGCCAGTCGTTCCTCAGAGCCCTGACCTTCTCCAGCGCTTCCTGTTGCGAGAGTCTGCCATTCGCCAAGTCGTCGTAGATGTGCCGCAGGAGTTCTTTCATTGCCTTGAGGTCCGCCCTTGGAGTGAGGAGGTGCGTTGAGGGGAAAGAGGAATCAGGCCGTGGTAACCGGCACGGCGTCCGGCAGTGCGATTTGGGAGAGCCGCAGCGACAGCACGGATGCGGCGCCAGCCATGATGCGCTCCGCGAGGTCGGCGACGTGGCGATTGCGCCACGATTCGAGCGGCGTGCCCTTCACCCACTGGTTGAAGGCACCGAGGGCCGGCCCGCAGTGAACCTGGTAGTTGACCCTGCCGTCCTCGATACCGCGCATGGCCAGGCGCGTCGTGTGGACGAAATACCAGCGGAAAATCAGAGACATCTTCTGCTTCGGCGTCGGCTCCTGCGCTCCAGGAAGACGCCGCGCGTAATGGCTCTTCGTCTCAGCCCACACCTCTTCGAACGTGCGGCCGAAGTATTTCTCTTCGATCTGCTTCCGAGTATGAGGATCGATCTCGTCCAGCGAGTTGTAGCGCATGTACAGCTCGTACAGCTTGTTCGCGCGGCCGGGGAAGAAGACGCCTTTGCGGAGGACCTGGATCTTCGAGCCGCTCTCGAACATGTCGCCCGCGGGCGCATAGGCCGTGTCCTGCACGTCCATGTCTTGCAGCATGTCCTTCACCGCGTCGCTGGTTCCCGCTTCGACGGTGCACTGATTGATGGAGCCGGTGGTGATGAAGTCCGCGCCCATGATGAACGCCGCGGCAGCAGCTTCCGGCGTGCCAATCCCTCCGGCGGCGCCAACACGGATCCGCTTCTGGTAGCGATGCCGGGTCATCATGTCGTCGCGAAGGCGCAGCATGGCGGGCATCAGCGCGTACGCGACGCCTCCGTCCGAATGACCGCCCGAATCGGCCTCCACGCAGACCTCTCCGGCCACCGGGACGTGACGCCCCAGCTCCGCCTCGTCGGCGGTGAGGCGCCCGGCGGCCACCAGTTCCCGAACCATGGCTTCCGGTGGGGGGCTCATGAATGCCCGTCCCACCTCGGGCCGCGAGACCTTCGCCAGCACGAAATGAGGAGCGTGGATCGTGCCGTCCGGACGCCGGGTCAGACCGCGGAGCCGGTACCGCACCACGCTCGGCGCGACGTCGGTATAGGCGGCAGATTCCACGAATCGAATCCCGCGAGAGAGGAAGAGATCGACCGTGCGATCCTCCAGCTCGCGATCGCCGGGTTGGTGGAGGAGGTTCATGCCGAAGGACTGCCCATCGGCGACGCGGGATCGGATCGACGCGATCGCCTCGTCGATCCTGTCGAGCGTCAGCCCGCCGCTGCCGAAGTAACCGATCAGCCCGGCCCTGGCCATCGCGATCACCAGCGCTTCGGACGCGATGCCTTTGTACATGGAGCCGGTCGTGTACGCGTACTTCAGGCCGTAGTCGGAACGGAAGTCGGAGTCGCCGAGACGGGCTGGATCGATCATGGTGCTCAACTCAGCTCGATCGCGTCGTCGACGGAGATCGTGCCTTTCGCGATGTCGGCGAGGACCTTCTCGTAATGGGCGTCGTCGAGCACCGCCTCCTGCTTCTTGATCGGCAGTTTGGCCATGCCCGCGGCGTGAAGCTCGAGGACGCGCGACGCAAACCCGCGCATCTGGATGCAGACCGTGCCGTCGGGAGCGCACAGATCGATGTCCAGCTCGATCGAGCGCCCACCGTGCCTGCTGCCGCTCGCATAGCGCACCCAGGCGAGCATCTCCTTCTGACAGGCCGACGCGATGCGCACGGAGCGCACGGCAAACGGAAGGATCGGCTTCTCCGTAGCGTGACTCGGATCGACGATCAGGCTGATCGCAGCCTGGAGGGCGCTGTCCATGACGCTCGGGTGGAGCGCGTACTCGTCGCGGTTCGTCTCCACGAGCGTCGGCAGACGCAATTCCGCGAGCAGCTGCCGCTCTCCGAGGTGAATGGCGATGACTCCGCGGTGCGCAGGGCCGTAGTCGAAACCGAGCCGGCCCAGAAGCGGGTAGAGGTCGGACGCCTCGAGTCTGCCCTCGGTCATCTGCGCCCGCAACTCGTCCAAAGCGAGCCGCTGCGGCTTCGCCGAGTCCTCGAACACCGCGTGGCCCTGGCAATACATCGTTTCCTGGCCACCCTCGACGGTGAAGATCTCGTACTCCACGCGGCCGTCTTCGGCGTCCGACAGGGCGATCGCCACCTGCGTCGGCCGGGCCACGATCAGCGGTTTGAGCCAGACCATGTCGCGCAACTCGAGGACGCCCGATTCCGGACGATCCGGCAACGCCTCTTCGACCGCCGCGCGCGCCATCTCCAGATACGCGACGGCAGGCAGCACTTTCTGTCCGCCGTGGCCGTTCGTGCGCATCCGGTGATCCGTCAGGAAGAACTCTTCACCTGTGAACGTGGAGCTGAACCTCTGCCCGTGCAGATCGGACGTATTGCGGTGCAGAAGCGGGTGCAGGACCGACATCGCCATGGAGCTCGCCGTCACCTGGCCGCCCGCGGGCGTGTCCACCCAATACCGCTCCTTCGCGAAGGAGTACGTCGGCACGCTGAACCGCCGCGGCTTCTCCGGCCCGTACATCTGTTCCCATTCGATGTCCACGCCGCGCACCCAGAGCTCCAGCAGCTTCGACCACTTGCCTCGCTGGATCCACTTGTCGACGATCTCGCGCAGCTCTTCGTCGCCGCGCAAGACTTCGAGCGCATCACCGTTGCGCTGCGCGCGTCCGGTCCAGAGCGCGTCGATCCCGCTCCTGCCGTCGATGAACGCCTGCAGTTTCGACTCGAGCTCGGCGAGCGAATGCACCACCATCGCAACGCGGTGCTCCATCGCATCGCGGCCGACCTGCAGCGTGTAGGCGACCCTGGCCAGATCGTCGTCGCTCCACTGCCGCCGCTCGATGGCCTGACGCAGATTGATGGCCTGTTCTCTGAGACGCGCTTCCTCTTTCGCCGAGAGGACGATCAGCGCCGGCCGCGGCGCAGCGCTCTCGTGCCGGCCGTCGACATACTCCTCGAGCAGCACATGCGCGTTCACGCCGCCGAACCCGAACGAGCTCACGCCCGCGCGGAGCGGTCCGTCGTCGTTCAGAGGACTCCACGGCTGCTTCTCCCTCACGACGTAGAACGGGCTCTCATCCAGGCGGATGTACGGGTTGACCTCGTCGCAGTGGAGACTGGGGACGAGCGTCTTGTGCTTCATCTGCAGCAGGACCTTGATCATCCCCGCGACGCCGGCGGCCAACTCGGTATGCCCGATGTTCGTCTTGACCGAGCCGATGCCGCAGGAGCCTGCCCGCGAAGCTTCTCCGAGCTCCTCGTGCAGTCCCTGGAACGCGCTCTTCATGCCGTTGATCTCGACCGGATCCCCCAACTCCGTGCCGGTTCCATGGGCTTCGATGTAGCTCACCGTCGCGGGGCTCACGCCGGCGCGCCGGTAAGCTTCCTTGATCACCTCGGCCTGCCCCTGCGGATTCGGCGCGGTCAGCGAATGCCCGCGCCCTCCATGGTTCTCGGCGCTGCCGCGAACCAGTCCATAGATGTGATCTCCGTCGCGCTCCGCGGCGCTGAGCCGCTTCAGAAGGAGCATCCCGACGCCCTCGCCGCGTACGTAGCCGTCCGCGCGGTTCGAGAAGGTCTTGCACTTGCCGTCGCGGCTCAGCATGCCTGCCTTGCTGAAGCTGATGTGCAGCGTCGGCGTCAGGAGCAGACTCACGCCCCCGGCGAGGGCCATGTCGCACTCGCCGTCCATGATCGAGCGCACGGCGCGGTGAACGGCGACGAGAGAGCTGGAGCAGGCCGTCTCGATCGGCTCGCTCGGGCCGCGCAGGTTGAGGAAGTAGCTGAGACGCGCGGGGCCGACGGAGGCCGCGAGGCCGGACGCGCTATAGCCCTCGATGCCAACCCCGGGCTGCGTCAGCACCAGTTCGCCGTAGCCGGTGGTCGTCGCGCCGACAAAGACGCCGGTCCGGCTGCCCCACAATTGCGCCGGTGCATAGCCGGCGTCCTCGAACGCCTTCCAGCCGTACATCATCAAGAGGCGTTGCTGTGGGTCCATCTGGACGGCCTCCCGCGGCGAGATGCCGAAGAACAGCGGGTCGAATTCATCGACGCCGTCCATGAACGCCCCCCACTTCACGCTGCTCTTGTTGCCGTCCTCCTTCTCGTCGCCATAGTAGGCGCGCCAGTCCCAGCGCTCGCGCGGGATCTCCACGATGCTGTCCTTACCGGCGCTCAGGTTGTCCCAGAAGGCCTGGAGGTCTTCCGCGCCAGGGAAGCGTCCGCTCATACCGACGATCGCAATCGGCTCGACGGCACTTCGCTCCAGCCGCGGATGCTCGGTTCGCACGATCGTCACCGGCGCCGGCCGCTCGAGTCCCGCGCGCCCACGAATCCGCACGGGGGCGCGCTCCTGCCCCGGAGTCGGCGCAGGCTGGACGACCGGAGCGCTCTTCGGAATCTGGAACCGGTCCGCCAGACGATCGCGATGCTCATCCACCAGATGACGGGCCAGGCTGCGCACGGTCGTGTGCTCGTAGAAGACGGTCGGGGTCAGATCGAGGCCATACGCCTCGTTGAGATGGTTGGCGAAGCGGGTCAGGCTGATCGAATCGAACCCGAACTCGCTCAACTCCGCGTCGACGTCGATGTCATCGCGTTTGACCTTGAGCAGCGTGCAGATCGCCTCGATGAGTCCGTCCTGCAGCCTCTCGAGCAGCCGCGGTTCATCGACCGCCGCGGTCGAGGCGGCGACAGGCGACTCAATGATCGGAGCCGGCGGCGCCGGCACCGGTACCGGCGCCGGGATGCTGACGGCAACGGTCCTGGCAGGTCTGGCCGTCTCTGCGCGCGGCTGCCGGATGATGCCGTCGCTCTCGGCGACGATGACCTGCTGACCGACTCGGTCTCCGCCCTGCACCGTCATCGAGACACTCCGGAAGCCTTCCTCCTCCAGGACCCGCTTCCAGACCTCCGCCGTCACTCCCGGGCTGCCTTCGATGCGGAGACCTTTGTCTTCGTAGAGCCACCATCCCTCGAGCAACCCGAAAGTGGCATGCGCATAGACGCCCGACTTCACGAATTCGTTCAGCACGAGCAGACCGTTTTTCTTCAGTGCGGCCTTCGCATTGCGCAACGTCTCGCGCAGACGGCGCGTCGCGTGCAGGCAATTGGCGGCGAGCACCATGTCGTAGACGCCGCACTCCAGGCCCTGTTCTTCGAGACCCTTCTGGGCATCGACGATCGCGTATTTCAGGTAGTCGCGTCCTTCTCCGTAGGCCTCCTCGCCGTGCAGCAGGAAGACCTTGGAGATGTCGGTGTAGCAGTACTCCTCGACGGAGTGGTGGTAACGATCGAGCTGTCGCAGGATCACTTCACTGCTCGAGCCCGTCCCAGCTCCCAACTCCAGGAGGCGCAGGGGGTCATTCGATCGGGCGTCCGCGTACCGGCCGACCACTTCCCCCATCACACCATTGCAGTAATCCGCGAGCCAGTTGTTCCGGTAGACGGCCGCGACCAGATCGAGGGACGAATTCGGGAACATGACGTCCGTTGCGCGTTTTCTGCCGCTCAGGATCTCGCTCAGATTGCGGAGCGTGGCATCGACGAGCGCCAACTGACCGCGCATGCCGGCGTCACTCTCTTCCCACCGGCACTTCGCAGTCTCCCACTCGCGCCACAGTGATTCCTCGTCCGCGTGCGAGCTCTCGTCGAGATATCCGCGACTGCCGAGGATGCGCAGACTCTGCGTCACCCAGCGGTCATAGTCCCCGGTCGCTCCCGCGCTCTTCTTCCATTCCTCGGTCGTCCACTGGACCGGCTCGACCGCCTTCGAGACCATGGACCGCATCACGCACCAGAGCATCTTCGCCAGCAGGTCGTCGAGCGCACCCTGCTGCTCCTCCCAACGTCTCATCTGCTCGCGCGCGGATTCGTCAGGAACGACTGCACCGGCAACTCGCTCACAGATGGACGGCGCCTCCTGGGGAGCGCACCACAGTGCCTCGCCGAGGCTGACTCCAAGCTCGCGCGCGGTCGCCGCCCCGTTCGTGCGGATCATTCCGACCTGATCGAGCGGCGCACGGAGCAGGCGCTCCAGCGCGGCCATGCCTTCTTCCGGCTCGATCGATCCGATGCCTGCGCGAGCCATACGCTCCTGATAATCGGCGCTGGCCACAATTCCGACGCTGCCCCAGAATCCCCAGTTCATGACCTTGACCGCGTGAGCGGCGCTCGCGGACTGCCACTCCGCAAAAGCGTCGGCAAAGGTGCATCCTGCCGCGTAATTGCTCTGCCCCGCGGCCTTGAAGAAGCTCTGGACCGAAGAGAAATGGAGAATGAAATCGAGCGGCTCGCGGCCGAACACCTGCGCCAGACGCACCGCGACGTCCACTTTGGCGGAAAGCGCCGCGCGGAACTGTCCCTCCGACATGTTGGCCAGACTCTTGTCGGCAAGGACGATCGCCGAGTGGATGACGCCATCGATGCGTCCGTGGCGTTCCCGGATCTCCTGACAGGCCCGCTCGAGATCCTCGAATTTGCGTGCATCCGCGGCGATGTAGAGCGGCCGCTCTCCGCCGCTCGCGCTCACTCGCTGCAGCTTCTCTTCGATCTCCTCGTCTTTCGCGCGGCGTCCGATCCATACGACGCGCGCGTCATGGGTGCGGAGCAGATATCCGGTCAGCGCTTCGCCGACTCCGCCCGCTCCGCCGATCACGACATAGACGCCGCGACGCTTGTAGCTGCTCTCCCGGCTTTCCGCCAGATTGCATTCGACGAGGCGGCGGCGATACCACTGTCCGTCTCGATGCGCCCACCCGTCGCCGCGCCCGTCCCACTGCAGCCGCAGGATCTCGCTCCATGGCCACGCCCCGCTTCCGACGTCGACCGAGCGCACATTCCAGTTGGCGTACTCCTTGGCCATCGCGCCGACGAGACCGTGAACGCTGGCGTGCGTCGCATCGAGCGCTTCGTTCGCTCGGATCCTCTGCGTCCCATTCGTGATCACCGTCCACTGAAGATCGGCGGTGCCATGCCCTGCTTCGAGCAGCGCCTTGATCAAACGGAAGCCAAGGAGGACGCCATCGTTTTGAGCGTCGATGACATCCTCCAACGTACGCTCTTTCGCTTCCGGCGCGATCCAGATCACATGATCGATGTTCGAGACTCCGGCGATCTCCTCCACGGACCGCAGCACTTCCAGTTCCCCGCATTCCTCACGCACTGCGCGGTGCTGTTCGTCGTTGCCACCGATCACGACCACTCGCTGGCCGGTTGTCGGCGAGAGCGCCTGCAACTCCACATTCACCTCGTCCCATACAGGCGCCATGGTGATGACAGGCATTGCGGCCTCGGTGTGCGTACCTTCGAGTGCACGGACCGCAAAACCGCTCATGCCTACACAGAGGCGGCCGTCGGAATCGCAAAGGTCGATGTCGAGCTTCACGACCGGGCTCGCGGCGACGTTTCCCGATGTGTGACGCACCCACGCGAACATCTCCGTCGTGCAGGGCGCCAGGATTCGCAACGATTCGAGATTGAAGGGGAGCAACAAACCGCCGGACTCATTGGCCCAGCCGGTGATCATTCCGACAGCCGCCTGAAGAGCACTGTCCATCAGGCTCGGATGCAGAACGTAATCGTCCGCCGTATGGATGACGCTGCCCGGCAGCCGGAGGCTGGCCAATGCCTGGCCGCTACCCCGACGAATGGCGGTCATGCCCTGCAGCGACGCGCCATGGTGGACGCCGGTCCGAGCCCACGCCGCATACACGCTCTGCGGCTCGATCGTGGCTTGGGGCATCTGCTCCTCGAGTTGCGCGAGATCGACCCTCTCGGCCGCCGATGACGGCCTCCAGGACGCGCGGCCCTGACAATGAACGGTTCTCTGCTCGACGTCCTCGCTGTAAATCTCGTAATCAATGTGCTCGGCGCCGTTTGGGGCGAGCGAGATGTGCACTTCCTTTTCTTCCGACACGACGACCGGCTGTGTCCAGACGGTGTTACGCAGCTCCAATACCGACGACTGCGGCTGCTCCGGCAACGCCTGTGCGATCGCGGCGCGCGCCATTTCCAGGTACGCAACGCCGGGAAGAATCTTCTTCGCACCGCTGCCGTTGGTCCGCACCTGATGGTCGGCGAGGAAGAACTCCTGGCCGGTGAAGACTGAGCTGTAGCGCTGCTCGCTGAGAATCGAAGTATTCCGGTGCAGCAGCGGATGCAGGATTGCGGTGGTGGTGCCGTTGGAAACGGCCTGCGCCCGTGGCGGCTTTTCGATCCAGTAGCGCTCTCTCGCGAACGGATAGAGTGGCAGGCTCACCCGCCCGGGCTTGGCGTCGCCATAGAGTCTGCTCCAGTCGATCTCCAGACCCTTGATCCACAGCTCCAGCAGCTTGGAGTACTTCCCGCCGGCGACCCACTTGTCGACCGTCTGCTGCAGGTCCGGATCGCTGCTGAACAACGACAGCGCTTCTCTGCTGCGCTTCACCTGACCGGAATACGTCTCTTCGATCTCCCGATTGCCGGTCAGCCACGCCTCGAGCTTGTCGATCAACTGCCCGGCCGAGCTCACGATGAACGCGAGCCGCTCGTCCATCGCCTCGCGGCCGACCTGTAGCGTGTAAGCCGTTGCGGCGAGGTCGATGGTGCTTTGCCGCCCGCGCACGTAAGCCAGAAGGTCCTGCACTTTCTGCTGCAGTTGGGCCGCCGTTCTGGCCGACAGGAGGATTGCGACCTCGGGCAAAGCCATCGGCAACCGCGCCGGGCCCTGATACTCCTCGATGACCAGATGGGCATTTGCCCCACCCGCGCCGAACGAAGAGATCCCGGCGATGCGCGGCAGCGTTCGGCCGTCGATCACCGGCTGCTCCCAACGCTGCAGAGAGCGGCTCACGACGAAGGGGCTGTTCTCGAAATCGATGCGCGGATTCAACTGCTCCGTGTGAATCGAAGGAACGATCTCCTGATGCTGCATCTGGAGCAGAATCTTGGTGAGGCCGGCGATGCCCGCGGCGGACTCACAATGACCGATGTTCGACTTGACCGATCCGATCGAGCAGAACCGCGTATCGGACGTCGCTTCCTGGAACGCCTTGTTGAGCGCGGCGATCTCGATCGGATCGCCAAGCTTCGTGCCCGTGCCGTGGGCCTCGAGGTAGCTGATGTGCCGGGGGTCGGTGCCCGATTCCGTCAGCGCCCTGCTGATCACGGTCGCCTGCGCCTGGGGGTTCGGTACGCTGAAGCCGCTGGTCCGGCCGCCGTGGTTGATCGCGCTGCCGCGCACGAGGCCATAGATGTGATCACCGTCCCGCTCCGCATCGTCGAGCCGCTTCAATACGACGACGCCGACCCCTTCCGAGGGGATGAAACCGTCGCCGCCGTCACCGAAAGCCTGACACCGGCCTTCGAGAGAAAGGGCCTGCGCGTCGGAGAGCATCAGGTACTTGTTCGGATGAAGGCTGAGATTGACGCCCCCGGCGATGGCCATCATGGTTCGCCCGAGCTTCAGGTCCATACAGGCCAGATGAATGGCGGTCAGCGACGCCGCGCACATCGTATCCACCGTGTAGCTCGGCCCGTGAATGTTGAGCGCATACGACACGCGGTTCGCGACGGTGCCGATGCTGACGCCGATGCCGAGGCCTTCGCCATGTTCACTGGCATGGACGCCGCGCAACTGATACTCGCTGCACCACACCCCCGCGTATACGCCGACCTGACCGGGCAGATCGCTCTCGGAGGGGATCCGCAAACTGGCGCGCGTGTAGCCCGCGTCTTCGATGGCCATCCAGGCGTGCTGGAGGAACAGGCGCTCCTGGGGATCGGTCAGCTGCGCTTCCACGGGAGACATGTTGAAGAACAGCGGATCGAATTCATCCGCGCCTTCGATGAATCCGCCCCACCTGGTGTACAGGCGCCCGGTCCTGCGCCGGTCTTCGGTGAAGAGCTCCCGCCAGTCGAAGCGATCGGCAGGGATCTCGGTGATGGAGTCTCTGCCGTCCCGCAGATTCTGCCAGAATTCATCGATCGTATACGCCTGCGGATAGCGGCCGCTCAATCCGATGATGGCGATCGAGTCACCAGTCGTTCTCTCGGCCGCGGCCCGGAAGCGCCGCTTCTGTACGGGACGGGCGGTGATGTCCGCCCGGACGGGCGCGATTGCCTGTCCTCCACCGAACATCTGCATCAGTTTCTCGCGATGACGAGCGACGAAATGATCGGCCAACTCGCGAATGGTCTGATATTCGAAGAACAGCGTCTTGGACAGCGACCCGAACGTCCGTTCCAGCTCGTTGGTGAGCTTGATGGTCATGATCGAGTCCGCGCCGTATCTGGCCAGCGGCACCTGTGGGTCGATCTTCTGCGACGGCATCTTGAACAAGCCCGCGAACTGCCGCCGCAGGAAGTCCTGCGTCTTCTCGACCAGTGTGCTCGCTTGGATCTCGACGTCGGGCATGGACTCGCGCACCGGCGCCGCGGCCGCCTCGCGTTCCCGGTTCAGCTCGAGCGGCGTAAAGCCGCGCATCTGAACGCAAACGTTTCCTTCCGAATCGCACAGATCCACGTCCAGCTTGACGAGATCACCCACCGGCTGCGGGCCCGGCGCGTAGCGGATCCACGAGACCATCTCTCGCCTGCAGGGTGAGAGAACGAGCAGTGAATCGAGCGCAAACGGGATCTTCGGCCGGGGTGGGTCGGACCAGCCCTCGAGAATCGGCAGAGATCCGTGAAGAGCCGCATCCATCATGCTCGGATGAAGGACGTAGGCGGCCGACGATGGCTCGAGCGCGATGGGGAGCCGCAGACGTGTCAGTGTTTCGTCGCTTCCGCAATGCACTACCGTCGCGGCCTGGAACGACGGTCCGTGGATGATTCCGACGTGCTGCGTCCTCGCATAGAGATCGCTCGACGCGATCGTTCGCTGCGCCATCCGCGCTTCGAGGCGATCGAGATCGATTTTGTCGACAGCCGGTCGCGCGGTCCAGAGCGCGCGTCCCTCTGCATGAACGGTCTTTTCATCGCCGTCCATGCTGTACACCTCGTACTCGAGTTGCTCGTCGTCCGCCGGCACCAACGCGATGGCGACTCGCCTGCTCTCTGCAACGAAAATCGGGTGTACCCAAGCGGTATTGAGCAGTTCCAGAACCTCCTCGCTGGAGGGCGCGGGAGAGGCCTGCTCGACCGCCGCGCGAACCATCTCCAGAACCGCAACGCCGGGCACCACCTTCTGCAGCGTTTCACTGTCCGTGCGCAGGAGGTGCTCCGCCAGAAAGAACTCCTCGCCTGTGAAGGTCGAGCTGTAGCGCTGCTCCTGCAGATCGGAGGTGTTGCTGTGCAGCAACGGGTGAAGGACCGCGGTCATGCGCTCGCCGGATGCCTGTTCGCCCGGCGGCGTCTGAATCCAGTAGCGCTCTCTGGCAAAGGGGTACGCGGGCAGAGCGATCCGCCGCGGCTTCGGCTCGCCGTGCAGTGCGTTCCAGTCGAATTCCAGACCGTTGGTCCAGCGCTCCGCCAGTCTTGCGGGGTCCTTGTCCGGAGCAAGCTCGCCGCGTTTGGCGCGCGCCACTCGCCCCTCCCATACGCCATCGACCTGGGGATCGCCCTCGATGTGAGCGGCGAGCTTCCGCGCAAGCTCATCGACGGAGCTCACGACGAAGGCGACGCGCATTTCCATCGCTTCCCGGCCGGTCTGCAACGTGTACGCCATCCGGATCAGATCGACCGGCCCGTCGTTATGCAGGAATTCCAGCAGATCGCGTTCTTTCTGCTGCAGTTGTTCCGCAGTCTTCGCGGAGAGCGGAATCACCAGGGCCGTTTCGCCCGGTACGAGCGCAGTCCGCACCTCTGCTTCCGCAGGCGCCGGGTATTCGCCGACCACTACATGAGCATTGGTACCGCTGAACCCGAACGAGCTCACGGCCGAGAGGCGCCGGTCCGTTCCGTTGAGCGTCCAGTCCTGCAGACGGCTGTTGACATAGAACGGGCTATCCTGCAGATCGATGTGCTCGTTCAGCCGTGTGAAGTTGATCGTGGGCGGGAGTTGCTTGTGTTTCACCGCCAGCACCGCCTTGAGAAGTCCCGCCGCGCCAGCCACGGGTCCACAATGGCCGATGTTCGTCTTCACGGAGCCGACCGCACAGTAATTCTTTTTCTGTGTGTACTTGCGGAAGGCTTGCTTCAGCCCTTCGATCTCGATCGGATCCCCCAGCTTCGTCCCCGTGCCATGAGCCTCGATCAGTTGAATGTCCGACGGATCGATGCCGTGCTGGTCGTAGACTTCCTGCTCCAGGCGTGTCTGCGATTCCGGGTTCGGCGCGGTGATGCCGTTCGTCTTGCCGTCCTGATTGACGCCCCATCCCTGGATCACGGCGTGAATGATGTCGCGATCCCTCTCCGCATCCGCCAACCGTTTCAACAAGACCACCCCGACGCCTTCGCCGGGGACGAAACCGTCGGCACGTTCGTCGAACGTGAAGCATTTCCCCTGCGGCGAGAACATGCCTGCCTGGGAAGCCCTGACAAAACCCTCCGGGCCGCCGGCCACCCCGACGCCTCCGGCGAGCGCCAGATCGCTTCCGCCCGAGATCAGACTGTCGCAGGCCAGCGCGATGGCCACGAGCGCCGCCGAGCAGGCGGTGTCGATCGCGAGGCAGGGGCCGTGCAGGTTCAGGAAATACGAGATGCGCGCGGCCAGGATCGACGGTGCACCGCCCGTCCATCCTTGTGCGGTCAGTTGCAGCTCGCGCGACTGCAACTGATAGTCGCTCATTTCGCAACCGGCGAAGACGCCGCACCGGCTGCCCGACAGGAGCCGCGGGTCATAGCCGGCGTTCTCGATCGCGTGCCAGCACTCCTGCAGGAACAGTCGCTGCTGCGGGTCCATGTATTCCGCTTCATTGGGCGAGATGTTGAAGAAGAGCGGATCGAAAACGTCGTAGTCGTCGAGCGATCCTAACCACTGGCAGTTCGTCTTCCCCGGCACGATGGCGCCCGGCCGATACCAGGCACTCATATCCCAACGCTGACGCGGGAGCTCCGTGACGCAATCGCGGCCGGCAGCAATGTTCCGCCAGAACTCATCGAGATTGTTCGCCTTCGGGAACTGCCCGGCCATGCCGACGATCGCAATCGGTTGCCTCGAACGCGCCGACGGCGCGGGCGTCGCGGATCGAGTGCGGGAACGCCGGCGCGACGAGCGTACCGAAACGATGGCCGGTGCCGCGACAGGTGCCTCCTCTCGGGCCGGCAGCGTCCCACGCCTTCCTGCTTCTTCCGCCACATAGCGGCTGAGCTGGACGAGTGTCGGATGGCTGTAGATCTTCGCCGCCTCGATGGACGTTCGATACTTCTCGTTGATCTTCCGGATCCATGTGACGCCGACGATCGAGTCGAGGCCCAGGTCGGCAAACAAGGCGTTGTCGTCGATGTCGCTCTCGGACATCTGCAGTTCGGTCGCCAGCAGACGCCTCAGCGTGACGTCCACATCCGCGTGGGGCGCTTCGCTTCTCGTTACGACCTGCAACGACTGCGGAGCGGGCTGGGCATGCTCCTGCGGCGTAGCGCGCTGCTTCGCTCGTTCCGCGACATGGCTGCTGAACTGCGCGAGCGTCGGGTGGCTGTAGATGCTGGCCGCTTCAATGGACGTCCGATACGTCTCGTTGACCTTACGGATCCATGTGACGCCGAGGATCGAATCGAGGCCCAGTTCGACGAAGAGAGCGTTCTCGTCCACGTCGCTCTCGGGCATCTGCAGCTCGGTGGCCAGTAATGTTCTGAGCGTGGCCGTGACTGCAGCCAACGCGGCCGCGGGAACGTGTGGGGATGGCGGCGGCGCCGGTTTGCGATGCTCTTCACGGACCGGCAGCATGCCGCGCTTGTTCATTTGCTCCGCGACATGGCGGCTCAGCTGCGCGAGCGTCGGATGGCTGTAGATCTTGGCCGCTTCAATGGAGGTGTGACAGGTCTCATTGATCTTGCGGATCCACGTGACGCCGAGGATCGAATCCACGCCCAGATCGACAAAGGGAGCATTCTCGTCGATGTCGTTCTCGGGCATCTGCAGCTCGGCGGCCAGCAACGTTCGGAGCGTGGCCGTGACTGCAGCCAGCGCGTCGGTATGGGCCGCATGCAATGCCTGCGGCGCAGGCTCGCTCTGCACGGTCTGCGCACTGGCCGGGGCCTCATAGAACTCGCTCTTGATACGAGCCAGCGCCTCGTCGTTCCCGCGAATGGTCTGGTCGTGCATGCTCACTTCGAGCCGATACGTCTCTTCCAACTGCTCGCGCACGGGCGAGGTCAAACGCTGTTTGAGAGCGATCAGTTGACCGCGCGCCGTTTGTGCCATTCGCCGGGCCAGCGCCATCGCCACCGGAACCACCTCGCTCCGCGGCAGCACCGGCAGCTTCAGTCCTCTCTTTTTCAGTTCCCGACCCGTGTATCGCTGAGCCGTCAGGAAGGTTTCCGTCGACAGGTCCATCCCGAACTTTTCCGGAAACACCAGCGTCGAGCCGTCGCCGGGCGCGAACCCATACTCGAGGTAGGGATTGAAATGGCGGCTTTCCTCACTGTGCAGGAAGATGTCCGAGATCGTACCGAGGGTCCAGCCCGCGCCGATGGCATGGCCCTGCATCGCCGCAATCACCGGCAACTTGCAGTGCAGCGGCAGATCGAAGACCGCGTCGTCGGTGAATCGGCCCTTCCCCGACTGCAGGGCCAGCAGGCCTTCCTTGCTCCCGCCGCTCGCGAAGTACGTGTCGTAGCCGGTGAGGACCACTACCTTGTAGCCCGTAGTCTGTTCGACGTGTTCGAACGCTTCCCTGATCCCGTTCCGGAATGCATCGGAAAACATGTTCTTCGCTTTCCGATCCTCGAGCTTCACCACGACGATGCCGTCGGGATGCGCAGTGACCGTCACGACCTTCGACCGGAGCATGATCGATGTCGGCTCCACGAGCGGTTCCGGCGACACATCGTCCGACGCGTCCCACGGCAGTTCCTCGAGCCGGCGCTGCTTCTCGCGGAGCATTGCGGCCGTCTGCTGCTTCCATGAGGACAACGTGGTTCGCGGCAGGCGCGCAAAAGACCGAGCCAGCGCGACGGCCGCGGATAGAACCTGGTTCCCTTCCGCCGCGATCAACGTACCCACGCGCTCGCGGAGCGCGACCCCGGAGTATTCGCCGCCGGTCAGGATGATCTCACCGCCCGCCTGGTCGCCGAGACGGTGCATGAACATCACCGCGGCGCTTTCCGCGAGTGCGCGGTTCTGCGCGATCCCCGCGATCGAGTAGATCCCCGTCTCGCTGTACACACACGCATCGCAGAGCTGGCCGACGAGCCACGCATGCCCTCGTGCATCGCCCGAGAGAGCGGCAACCACCGGAACGCCGGCATCGATGAACAGCCGCTGAAATTCAGCGACGACGTCCTGCGCCATGGTGGCCGCCAGGAACGCGGGATCGTCGCTCGCGAGCACGATTGCCTTGCAGGCGCCGTGAATCGCGGCGAACACTTCCCCGAGCTCACGCGCGAGCACGTCCGGCGCCGCATCACCGAGCGTCACGACGAGAACGTCTTCGGACGCACGATCCACGCGAATTTTCGCAGCGGGAGAAGTAATGATGCTTGTATCGGAATGCGACTCTCCGGCCGCATCCGAGGCGACGACGGGCGCGAGATCACGGACCCGGCCGACCAGATGCCGGATCAAATGCTCTTTGACGAGACCCAGCGGCTCGCGCGGCTGTCTGGCCACCGTTGCCGCCAGTGTCCGTGCATGCGACACGACCTGCGAGCCCGCCACCATCGGACACGTCCATCCTTTGTCGCGGAGCTGCCTGCCGGTCGATCGGCTCGACGCGTACAGAAAGTCGTGCGCCAGCACTTTGCCGAGGCGCTCATTGAACAGCAGCGTTTCGGCGCCCGTGGGATGGAAATTCTCGTCCGGATCCGTATACCAGTACGATGCATCTTCATTGCACACCATGAGATCGCAGACAGCGGCGGCCAAGAACGCGGCGCCGGATGCGTCCCCCTGCAGTGCGGCGACGATCGGGTGCGGGAACGTGACGATCGACTCGAAAAGCTTCTGTTCGAGTGCACGGTTGTAGGTCGCTCTGGCCGTGCTCGTGAACGCGCGCTCCAGTCCACTCAGCACGACCACATTGACGGACGTATCCTGTTCCGCACTCTCCAGGATCTGCCGGAGCCGGATAGCGGCATTCTCAGACTCGAACGCGGCGAGGTCGATCGCGAGGACGCCGTCGGTATCGGCCTCCTGCCGCCTCGGAGTGGTGAGCGTGATCGCCGTGCGGCTCGGAGCCGTGGCGTGCGACACCACGACGGCCGGCGCGGCCAGCGCAATGGGCGCCAGCTTTTTCCGCTCGGCCGGCGCGGCGATGGCCAGCGCCGGTGCCGCCGCGAGCTTCGGGGCACCCGTCTGACGCAAGCTCACGCCGCGCATCTGTGCACAGACATTTCCGCGCTCGTCGCACAGATCGACATCCGTACGAACGATGGCATCCGTCGAGCGGCTTCCGGCCGCGTACCGCACCCACGCCACCATTTCACGCGTGCAGGGAGCAAAGATGCGCAGCGATTCGACCGCGAACGGCGACCGCATCTGCCCGAGCCCGTTCAGGCTCGCACATGCCTGCAGCGCGCCGCCGAGGATCGTGGGGTGGAGGACGTAATCCTGCGCCGTCCGCTCCTCCGCGGCCGTGAGCCGCAGGCGCGTCACGGATTCGAGCCGTTCGAGATCGACTCGCGCCGGCGCCGGCCCCCTGCTCCAGACCGCACGACCTTCACCGTGAACGATCTCCTGCCCGCCATCCTCGCTGTAGATCTCGTATTCGATTCCGCCGTCGTCATCCGCGAACAAGGCGATGTGGACCTGCTTGTCCGCGGCAGCGACGAGCGGATGCTCCCAAGAGACGGACTGCAGCTCCAGCGCGGCGCCTTCCGGACGCTCCGGAATCGCCTGCTCGATGGCCGCGCGAGCCATTTCGAGGAGTGGCGCGCCGGTGAGAGCCGGTCCTTTCAGGAAAGACTCGTCGCCGCTGAACGAGGAGCTGAACCGCTGCTCGTTCAGGTCCGACGTGTTCCTGTGCAGCAGCGGATGCAGGACGGCCGCTTCGATCCGCTTTTCCACCGCGGGTGCAGGTTCGACCCAACAGCGCGTTCGGGCAAACGGATAGGCGGGAAGGCTGACGCGCTGCGGCTTCGCCTCGCGGTACGCCCGCTTCCAGTCGATGGCGACACCCTTGACCCACAGCTCCACCACCTTCTCGACGCCGGCCTGTTCGAGCCACTTGTCGATTGCGAGTTGGAACCCGTCGTCCGAGGCCAGCCCACTGAGGAGCTCCTCGCCCTTCGACGCCCGCGCCGAGTAGAGGCCCGGGCGTGGCTCGCCGCCGAGGAAAGCCTGCAGCTTCTCGTCGAGCTCAGCGAGCGAGCTCGCGACGAAGCCGAGACGCTCGTCCATCGACTCGCGTCCGACCTGCAGGGTGTAGGCGATATCGGTGAGGTCCGCATCGGTGAAGCGGCCGCTCCGCATCGTAGAAAGGAACTGCTCGACCTGCTCGCGCAGCCGCTCCCGGTTCCGCGCCGAGAGAACGATTGCATGGTCCGACGCCGCCGGCCGCCGCTCGCGCGCCGGCGGGACATACTCCTGCAGGACCACGTGCGCATTCGCGCCGCCGAAGGCGAACGAGCTCACCCCCGCATAGCGAGGCAACTCCACACCTCGTTCGTCGCGCGTCGCGGTCCATTCCCTCGCCTTCTGGACCACGTAAAACGGAGTTCCGTCGAGCTGGATGTGGGGATTGATCGCGTCGCAATGCACCGTCGGCACGAGCGTTTTGTGTTTCATCTGCAGCAGGACTTTGATCAGGCCTGCCACGCCGGCCGCGACCTCGAGATGTCCGATGTTCGATTTCACGGACCCGAGACCGCACGCGCCGGGCACCACGTCGACACCACGGGTCCGGTGCAGATGGGAAAATGCGTTCTTCAGTCCTTCGATCTCGATCGGATCGCCGAGCACCGTGCCGGTCCCGTGGGCCTCGACGTACGTCACCGCACGCGGATCCACGCCCGCTTCCGTATAG
>CAZLGP010000182.1:0-29461 GCA_964558905.1 uncultured Thermoanaerobaculia bacterium
TCAGCCGCAATGGCGTTAACTTTATCCTCGGGCAGCTGCGCCGGAGGCGCGTAAAGAGGGTAGCCGGTGGCGAGCGCGAATGCGCCGCCACCGGAAACGTGGGCGTCCACGAATGATGCGCCCCGGAGGGGCGGCAGAGGACCTCTTCCGCCCCTCCGGGGCGGACTTCCTGCATGCCGTCTTCTTCCGGTGGCGGCGCTCCGCGCTCGCCACCGGCTACCCTCTTCCGCGCCTCCGGCGCTGATCAGGCCCACTCTCTCCGCGTCGAGTGGGGAGAGTCGCTGCTAGCGCGGCCAGAGCCAGCCGAACACGCCGGCGGTGAGCAGCCCGTAGATAAAGCCGTCCACCGTCGACAGGATCGTCGTTCTCCACTTCCGGCCGTACCAGATCGAGGCGGGCCACTGTCCGAAGGTGTACGCAACGAAGGCCGTCACTCCGGCGAAGCGAAAGACCTGCAGGTAGTCGACCGCTGGCGCCAGCGCCCGTCCCGCGACGTAGGCGGCGAACAGGCTCACGACGAGCGAGAAGACGAACCAGAGCGTGAGGCTTTTTCCCATCGTCATTTGGCCGGAGGGCAGGACGGTCATGATCGCCACCGGTCCCTCCTCACACTTCTTGAGGAAGTCCGGCGACTTCATGTCCGCCATCGATTGCGCTCGCGGCACGACGTAGTCGCCGGGCGGGATCGCAAGCGGGCCGACCACTTCGCGAAACCGATCCTCATCGGGCAGCTTCGCGAAATCGCCGTCGTGCCACTTGAGGGCCATGTGAATGATCGAACTGGCGATGAAGACGACGACAGCCGAGAGGACGATCGGGAGCCAGAGCGCGGTCAGGGGCGTCATGGGCGAACCTCCGTTCTTTTTCGATTGATTAGAGGAGTGAGCATACTCCCGTTCGCTTCAGGGTTCCCGCGGGTGGTAGCCGGGCTCGAGCCCGGATCAAAAAAAACTCTTGCATGTGAATAGGTGTTATAGTTAACTAGATCACCTAAACCGACTGCTACTCATCCCAAGCACACCGCGACGAAAATCGAAGATCAGCGAATGGACCGTGAATGGAACGACACTCAGCCAATCTACCGGCAGCTTCGCGACCTCATCGTCGCCATGATCCTCGACGGGGTGCTGAGCGAAGGCGACCCCCTGCCCTCCGTGCGCACGGTTGCGGCCGAATATCGGGTCAATCCGATCACGGTCCTGAAGGGCTATCAGCAACTGGTCGACGAGCAGCTGGTCGAGACGAAGCGAGGTCGGGGCATGTTCATCAACACCGGTGCGCGGAAGCTGTTGCTCCAGGGCGAGCGCCAGAAATTTCTCGACGAACAGTGGCCGCGGATCCAGGCAACCATCCAGCGCCTGGGCCTGAGCGCGGAAGAACTGCTGAACGCGAGCGCGCCAACGGCCACGCCACCGTCCAAGGATGCCGAGGAGGAGCGGTAAAGCCCATGGCATGCATCGAAGCGCGCGGACTCCGTAAGACGTTTGGCTCGACCGTGGCCGTGGACGGGATCGATCTACGGGTCGAGGAAGGACGCATCCTCGGCATCGTCGGTCCCAACGGCGCGGGCAAGACCACCATGCTCAACGCGATTCTCGGGCTGACCCCTTTTCAGGGAGAGCTGCGCGTGCTCGGACGCGACCCGTGGACCGAGCGCGAGCTGCTCATGCGGGAAGTCTCCTTCATCGCCGACGTCGCCGTGCTGCCGCGGTGGATTCGGGTCTCCCAGGCTCTCGATTACCTCGGCGGCGTGCACCCGGGATTCGATCGAGCGAAGGCCGAGGCGTTCCTCGCGAAGACCGACATCAAACGCAAGAGCAGAGTCCGGGAGTTGTCGAAGGGCATGGTGACTCAGCTGCACCTGGCCCTGGTCATGGCCATCGACGCGAAGCTGATGGTGCTGGACGAGCCGACGCTGGGCCTGGACATCCTGGTTCGCAAGCAGTTCTACGATTCCCTGCTGAACGACTACTTCGATCGCAGCCGCACGATCGTCGTGACCACCCATCAGATCGACGAGATCCAGGACGTCCTGACCGACTTCGTGTTCGTGAACCGCGGGCGCATCGTCCTCGAGAGCAGCATGGAGGAGTTCGAGTCGCGCTATCTGCAGGTGATGGTGCATCCGGACCGCGTCGCGGATGCCCGGGCTCTGCGGCCCATTCACGAGCGCCAGGTGTTCGGCCGGAGCATCCTGCTGTTCGATCACGCCGACCGCCAGCAGCTCGCCGCCCTGGGCGAGGTGCGCACACCCAGCATCGCCGATCTGTTCGTGGCCGTGATGGGGTCCGCGGAGAACAACGGAGCCCGTCTATGAGCATCCACACGACCGAAGTGGGCGACTCTTCCTTCGAATCGCGGAAAAACCCGCCCGCGTCGCTGTCGACGCCCCGGCCGATGTATTGGTCCGTGCGCCGGGAATTGTGGGAGAGCCGGTCGGTCTATCTCGCGCCACTGATCGTCGCGGCGTTCGTGCTCTTCGGCTCGTTCCTCGCCACGCTCAGTACCGGGGCAATGCGGGCCAGTGCCGATTCGTCCGCGACGGCGAAGCAGGAGCCGATCGTCACGCCGATCAGGATGGCACCGGCTCCGATCATGCTGACCACGTTCCTGGTCGGCTTTCTCTACTGTTTCGACGCTCTGTACGGCGAGCGCCGCGACCGCAGCATTCTGTTCTGGAAGTCGCTGCCGGTCTCGGATGTCACGACGGTCCTCTCCAAGGCGAGCATTCCGCTCGTCGTGCTCCCGCTGATCGCACTGCTGCTCAGCATTGCAACGCAGGTCCTCCTGCTGCCGGTGGCCATCGCGGTCTCGCTCGGGAGCGGTGCAAGTCTGTTGCGATTGTGGGAACTGCTGCCCGAGCCGCTGATCATGATCTACGGCCTGACCGTCCACGCGCTCTGGTTCGCCCCGATCTACTGCTGGCTGCTGCTGGTCTCGGCCTGGGCCCGGCGCGCGCCGCTCCTGTGGGCCGTGCTCCCGATTCTCGCGGCGGCCGCCGTCGAAAGGATCACGTTCAATACGTGGACCTTCATGAACATGCTGCAGTACCGCGTCACCGGCGCCATGAAGGAAGGCTTCACAGCCACGCGGGACAGTTCCGGCGACGTTCAATTCGGACAACTCGATCCGCTGAATTTTCTGAGCACACCTGGCCTGTGGGTCGGGCTGATCTTCGCCGCGGCGTGCCTTGTGGCCGCGGTACGGCTGCGACGCAATCGGGAACCGATCTGAACGCCGAAGTCACCGAACCGACCGACTGGAACTGATCATGAACCTCTGGTTTGACCTGAAATACGCCTGGCGGCTGCTCAATCAGTCGTGGGGCCATGCTCTGACATGCGCGAGTGTCGTCGCGCTCAGCGTAGGGCTTGCGGTGTGGACGTACACGCTCGTCTACAGCCAGGTCCTGAAACCGCTTCCATTCCCCGAATCGGATCGTTGGTACAGCGTGCAGATCGCCGCCGACGCCAGCCGCGCTCCTCGTCCCAGGGTCGACGCTTATACCTGGCAGAAGATCCTCGAACGAAAGCGTTCGGCCGACCATCTCGGCGCGTTCGCGAGCCGCGCGGCGGTTCTCAGTGAAGGCCAGGCCACGACGAGCCTGCGTGCCGCGGCGATCAGCCCCCGCCTGCTCGCCGCAACGCGTGTGGCGCCGCTGCTCGGGCGCACGTTCGACGAAACGGATGGTCAGACCGGGGCCGGTGCCGTCGCCATCCTCAGCTTCGAAACCTGGCAGCAGTATTTCGCGGGCGACCCGGCCATTGTCGGCAAGACCGCGCGCATCGACGCGGCCCCCGTGCAGATCATCGGCGTCCTGCCGGAGGACTTCTTCGCATTCGACGATTACGAGCTCTGGCTGCCGCTGCGGCGGCCGGTTCTGGCGGCTCCGGGCGATTCGACCATGACGGTGTTCCCGCTCATCCTTCTGCACGAGGATCAGAATCTCCAGGCCCTCCTGAACGAGATGAAGGTCGCGATCGACGACGTCAACGCCGACTATCCGAAGCTGTTCAACGCGGCACGCCACGTGGCGCTGTTCCCGGCATCACGGATGTTCACGCACGGCGTGACTCCGATCGTGACGATGATCGGTCTCATGGCCGTCGCGGTGCTGCTGCTGGGCTGCGTGAACATCAGCATGGTGTTTCTCGCCCGCCTGCTGGAGCGCAGCCGGGAGCTCGCATTACGAACCGCCCTCGGCGCCTCGCGGACGCGTCTTCTGCGGCAATGTCTGCTCGAGACCGCGTTCGTCGTCCTGCTGGGACTCGTAGCCGGAGTGGGACTCGCGGCGATGGGGGTCGAATGGACGCACGGCATCGATCGCTTCGGCGCGCGCATCCTCGCAAGCGGACGCTCCTCCAATCTGCCGATGCTGCGCCCGATCGATCTGATCGTCGCGGTGATCTGCGCCATCGCGGTGTGGCTGCTCAGTACGCTGATCCCGGCGTGGCGGATCGCCCGACAGGACGCGGCCATGGGGCTGGCGGGCAGCGGGAAGGGAGCCACGGCCCGCGGCAGCAACCGGAGCGTGGGATTGCTCGTCGGGCTGCAGGTGGTGATCTCCTGTCTGGTCCTCGTGACCTGCGGGAACGTCGTCATGGCGATCCACAAAGAGGTCAACAAGCCGACGGGGCTGGACACCGCCCAGGTCATGCTGTCGACGTATCCGACGGCGTTCGATGCCCGTTTCTCCGAGGCCCCTGAGCGCCTGCGCTACTGGGAGGACTTGAAGGCCGCAATCGAGAGCAACGTGCCCGGAGCCCAAGTGAGCGTCACAACCGCGGCACCCACACGGCCCGCCAGCGTCCCGGCTGCCATCGAATCGCGGCAGGGCGCTGCGAACGAGGGCACGTTTACGTTGCCGCTCACGGTGGTGTCCGACGACTATTTCGCGCTGCTGGGGATCAGCCTGCGCTCGGGCCGTCGATTCGACAGCACGGACCGCGCCGATTCACTCCACGTAGCCATCGTCGACGAGAACATGGCCGCGCGCTATTGGCCCAATCAGGACGTTCTCGGCAAGCGCGTCCGCCTGGGAGACTCGGACGACCGCGGCTGGCTCACCATCGTCGGCGTCGTCTCCAATGTGGCCGGCGTACCGTATCGCAAAGACGCCGACATCGGGACGATCTACCGGCCGCTGCGCCAGGCCATTCCGTCGGAGTTCCAGGTAGTGGTGAAGCTGCCCGGCACGGCCACAGACAGTCGCCTGGCATTACGAGCGGCGGCGTTCGGAGTCGATCGCGATCTGCCATTGCACAACCCGCAGATGCTCGATGACTATCTTGCCGCCGTCACCCTTTCCTATCCGGCCATGATCCGGGTCTTCATTGCGATCGCGATCATCACCGCACTGCTGGCAGCGTCCGGCCTGTTCGGACTGATCTCCCGTTCGGTCGCGCAACGCACACAGGAAGTGGGCATACGGCGCGCCCTCGGAGCGACGGCCTGGCGCTCCACGTCGATGTTCCTCCGCCAGGGCGCGCTGTACCTGAGCGTCGCGTTCATCGGCCTGAGCCTGGGAATCATGGTGATGCCGCTCCTCAGCAGATCGATTCCCAACATTCTCGATCTCGTCATTCCGGTGACGACGGGCGTCGTTCTTCTCATGGCCGTCGTCATCTCCACCGCTTCGTATCTGCCCACACGCCGCGCCGTTGCACTGGAGCCGGGCGACGCGCTGCGGCACGAGTAGCCGCGGCCGTCAAACCTCATTCGCAGGAGCTCACAATGAACAGCCAGCACCTCATCGACCTACAGGGAATCAAGAAAGTCTTCGCCACCGAGACGATGGAGACTTCGGCACTGGACGACATTCATCTCGCAATCGATCGGGGCGAGTATGTCTCGGTCAGCGGCCCATCGGGTTGCGGCAAGTCCACGCTCTTGTCGGTCATGGGTCTTCTGAATTCATCCACGGACGGGAAATACTTTCTCGCTGGTGCGGACGTAACGGGACTGCCCTCCGCGGAGCAGGCCCGCGTGCGGAATCGGGAGATCGGCTTCATCTTTCAGGCCTTCAACCTGATCGCCGGCATGAGCGCATACGAGAACGTCGAGCTGCCATTGACCTTCCGCGGCGATCTGACGCGGAAGGAACGGCGTGAGATGGTTCTCACGGCGCTGGAGCAGGTGAATCTCCCCGAGCGGCTGAATCATTTTCCGGCGCAGCTTTCCGGCGGACAACAGCAGCGGGTGGCGATCGCCCGCGCTCTGGTGGGCAAGCCGAAGGTGCTGCTCGCCGACGAGCCTACAGGCAACCTCGACTCGAAAAACGCGCAGCTGGTGATGGACCTGCTGGACACGCTGCACGAGCAAGGGAGCACCATCGTCATGGTCACCCACGACCCGCGCTTCGCCGAACGGGCCGAGCGACAGGTGTCGCTGTTCGACGGAAAGGTCGTGGACGACCGGCGCCTTTGCGCCACGACGTGATTCGCCGCGGCGTTCCTCGCCGCGGGAGTGCGGATCCGGGTCGCGGGTAGAACGACTCGATCCCACGCATAAGGAGAACGTGGATGAGCACACCTGTCCTCATGGAACGGGTCGGAGAGACTTCGCCTCAATTGAAGAACCGGACCGGCGGTAGGGAGCTGTCATGACCGCCATCCCGCTGCCTGTTCGTGTGGACTTTCCGTCCATCGCGGACGAGACTCTCGAGGCCACGGCTCGGTCCTGGTTCTACGTCGCCATCAGCGGCCAGGTGATGCAAGCGGCCTATGTCACCTGGTTTTATGGCGGCGCGGCCCTGCAGGGACGCGTGGATGCATGGGATCGCATCCTGTCGCGCGGGTACGTTCGCGGCGATGCGGCGGGCAACCTCGCCGTCATCGTGCACCTTCTCGCGGCCGTCATACTCGTCATCGGAGGCGCAATGCAGTTCATTCCGGCGATTCGCGACCGCGCTCCGCGCCTCCATCGCTGGACCGGGCGAATCTACCTGGTAACGGCGGTGGCAGCGAGTCTCGCCGGTTTGTACATGACATGGATCCGCGGAACCCGCGGCGACGTTTCTCAGCACGTCGGCGGCAGCCTCAATGCGTTCCTGATCATGCTCTTCGCCTTCCTCGCGCTACGCACGGCGATTGACCGCCGATTCGTTGCGCATCGCCGATGGGTGCTGCGTCTTTTCATGGTCGTCAGCGGCTCCTGGTTCTATCGAGTCGGCCTGTTTCTGTGGATCGTCGTCAATGAGGGGCCCGTCGGATTCGATCTCGAGACGTTTCGGGGCCCGGCGCTCACGTTTCTGTCGTTCGCCAACTCCCTCATTCCCCTCGCCGTCCTCGAGCTCTATCTGTACGTGCGAACACGAGCCGCCGCTCGGGGCCGTCTCGCCATGGCGGCCGCCCTTTTCATTCTGACCGTCGCCATGGGCATCGGCATCTGCGCGGCCACCATGGGCATGTGGCTGCCCATCATCCGCACCGGGCAGCTGAGCTTCAACCCGCTTTGAGCTGAGGGCATGACAAGGCGCGCCAATGAGGTGTCCGGCCGTCTCAGGAGTGCGGATCTAGGAGTCTGCGCGACAAAAAGAGGTGTCATCCTGAGGTGCGTAGACAGCGAAGGACCTTCCAGCACGCAAAGGAGAAGGTTCTTCGCCGTCTACGCGGCTCAGGATGACACGTTCCTCGAGAGCGGCTCTCTGCGCCACAGCGCGGCGCCGGCGATCGCGAGACACCCCTTTCTGCCGCGCAGACTCCGAGCCCGCTAGCTCGAGACCGCGCAAGTGCGGTCCGCCGTCGCGCTCAGAACAGATCCGGCGCATGCACGAAGCTCCGCATCGCCTCGACCGTCCTCGGCGAGATCCCGCCGAGGAAGAACGTGAGCGCCTCCACGGTCGCTGCCGGGATTGCGTACCGCGTCACGAATTTCACCTCGACGTCGCGGGTCGGGCCCGCGGGCGCTTCGAACAGATCGTCGACAGCTGTCTCGTTCGGGTTGACGACCTTTGCGCGAGCTCCGGCATCCTCGAATGCAGCAGCGAAGAAGTCCTTGCGGTAGCCGTAGTGCGTGCAGGCGAGATACGCGACGACCTGGGCGTCAGCGTCGTGCGCTTTTTCGAGGGCGGTGCCGACCCAACGACGGATCTCGGAGCGCGTCCTCGCGCCCTCGCGATCTTCGGAGATGGTGTCGGCGAGGCCGGGGCAGGCCTGACTGACGATGCGGGAGGGGGCGATGCCGCGCCGGCTGAGAATGCGTGGATAGGTGCCGGCGTCGATGGTCGTCTGCGTGCCGAAGATCATCGCCACACTCCGCGAATCGGCTTCGAGCTCCTTCACGAGAAGCTCGGCGCCGGTCTCGACGATGCCTTTCACGGGAATCGGCGCGTCTGCGAACCAGGGAGTCTCCGGCAGGAGCACGGAGAGGGTGTTGCACGCGACGTAGATCGAATCGGGGGCGAAGCGCTCGGTGACGTTGCGGAGAAACCGGTCGAACGTGGCGAGCTTCTCCTCTCTCGTCTTCATCGAGTTGTAGCCGTAGTCGTTTTCGGGAGCGGCGTTGGCGAAGGTCAGTCGCACGGGCTCCGCGAACCCGTGGGTGCGCACGAACCTCTCGGCGTACGCGACCACCGAAAGGCCGCCGACTCCTGAATCGGTGATGAGGATGTGCATCACCCGGCCTCGAGCTCGAACCTGCCGGTCATGAGATCGATGAGGATCGGGACCCAGCGATCCTTGAGCGTATAGAGCGAAGCGTCTTCGAGCTCCAGCGTCACGAGAGTGAGCCCCTGCTCGCTCGCCCACGTGCCCATGGAGCCGGGCGTCGGATAGCCGATCTCCGTGAGAAAGGGCAGCGCGCAGCGGTCGGCGAGCTGCCGGCCGAGGTGCGACGCGCCGGAATCGTCTACGCACGCCAGCGCGGAATGGAGGCTGACCACGGCACGCGGTTTCAAGCGGTCCAGCAGCGCGAGGAGTGCTTTCGTTTCCGGCTCCGACGCGGGACCCGAGCCCGTGCTCAGCGCGATGTCGCGCGCATCGTTCGCACGGCTCTTGTAGAAGACCGGATCGGGGCTCCAGTTCGTCGTCGGGAAGTTCCGGTTGAGATCGACGCCACGCGCGTTGCCGCGCGTGCCCCGCAGCATCCCGTCGGGGTTGCCGCAGAGGACTACCGCCGCCCGCAGATCGCCCCGCGGGAGGCATCGGAGCGCTTCCGAGACGGCGACGGTCGTCTCGGCCTCGTCGCCGTGAATCGACGCGAGCACGACGAGCTCCGCGCTGTCGTTGTCGGGGAGATGGACGGTGAGCGGAATTCCCTCGAGCGACGTCCCGTACGTCGAGGTGGCGTGCCGGATCACTCCTCGGTCGCGCCGCTCGACCAACCGCTGTTCCGTTTCGTCGCCCATGCGGCGGGCATCATACCGTCGGCGTCACCGGGGTTCCGGCACCGCCCGACCGGTCAACTGGGCGTCTCGTACGGCATCGTGCCCCAGTAGGCGTAGAACGCGTCGTCCAGTTTTTTCCAGCGCGTCGCCACCTCCGGCTGATTCGACTCCAGCCAACGCACGAAATGCGGGCGGGAGCCATCCGCGTCGAGGACGCCGTACTCGTCACCGAGATCCCACGACGCGATGACGCGTCCGTTCTTCGCGGACACGTTCGGATCTCCCGCGAGTGCCGCGATCCCGCGGCCGACGAAGAGCGGCGTCTCCGAGGCGATGAACGAGTCGATGCGCTCTGCCGCGTCGCGCCAGTTCGCCTCGGTCACCCCGAAGTGATCGAGCATCCATTCCGATCGCAGGAATCCCGGTGTCACGGCGAGCGCGGTGACACCCCGGCCTTCCAGCTCCTGCGAAAGAGCGAATGCCATGCGGATCACGGTGGTCTTCACGAGGTCGTAGAAGAAGTGGCCGCGATAGAAATACGCGTCTCCATCCGTGACCTCGACCACGAGTCCGCCCGCGCGCAGGCGAGGAAGCCCGTAGTACGACGTGATGATGTGCGTCTTGATCGCCCGGTCGATCAGCGTCAATCCATCGTCGAGGTTCGTTTCCCACAGCTTCTTTCCCCACTCGACGAGATCATCGCCGCCCCAGATGTCGTTGATGAGAATGTCGAGCTCTCCGATCTGCTCGAACAGTCTCTCCACCCGGCGCGGATCGGTGTGATCGCACTGAATGGCGATGCCGCGGCCGCCGCGCGCGGTCACGATCTCCGCGGTCTCGTCGATCGTCTCCGGCCGGTTCTTCATCCCGGGGCTGCCGGGCACGCTGCGGCCGGTGCAGTAGACGGTTGCTCCGGCTTCACCGAGGGCGGTGGCGATGCCGCGCCCCGCGCCACGCGTCGCGCCGGCAACGAGGGCGATCTTCCCTTCGAGCGGTTTCATGGTTTCCCTCCCGTAGTGAGACACCACACTAAGAGCGTGCGCGCTCGATCAAGCGCACCGCGCGCTGCCGCCCCTTGTCCATCAACTCATAAATCGCAGGAATGACCAGCAGAGTGAGCAGCGTCGAAGTCACGACTCCGCCGATGATCGCACGGCCCATCGGTGCGCGGAACTCGGCGCCTTCGCCGAAGCCCAGGGCCACGGGAATCATGCCGGCGATGAGGGCGAGAGACGTCATCAGGATCGGCCGCAACCGGATCCGGCCGGCTTCGACCAGCGCGTCGCGCAGGGGCATGCCTTCTTCGCGGCGCCACTTCGCGAAGTCGATCAGCAGAATCGCATTCTTCGCGACGATCCCCATCAGGAGCAGCACGCCGATCATGCTCGTGATGTTCAGCGTGTCCCGCGTCATGAGCAGCGCGAGCATCACGCCGATCAGCGACAACGGAAGACTGATCAGGATCGCCAGGGGATCGAGAAAGCTCTCGAACTGCAGCAGCCACACATCGCAAGACGGAAGGTGCGTCAGCAAACAATGCGCCGGATGCGCATCAGCGAATGCTTCGACCGCGATCGAAGCGGGGCGTAGCGGTATGCTCACGCGCATGATAGACCTTGCAATCGCACTCGAGGACCGGCCCGGAGCGCTCGCCGAGATGGGTGAGGCTTTGGGCCGCGCCGGCGTGAGCATCGAAGGAGGCGGAGTGTTCGTCTCGAACGGGACCGGCCTCGCACATTTTCTGTTCGCGGATGGATCGGCCGCGCGTCGCGCGCTCGAGAGCCACGGCATTCGAGTGATCGGAGAGTCCGAGGTCGTGCTGGTCCGGCTCGATCAGGGCACGCCGGGGCAACTCGGGATGATCGCCAGAAGGATGGCGGATGCCGGCGTGAACATCGAGGTGCAGTACAGCGACCACAACCACCAGCTGATCCTCGTCGTCGACGATCCCGCTCGCGCGCGGGCGGTCGCGGACGAGTGGTAGCCATGAGTCTGTCTTCCTTGGACGCCCCTTGCATACGTATCATCACCGAGAGATCATACGTATGTGGCCAAGCTCACCCTCAGTGTCGAGGAAGAGGTCATCGCGCGAGCAAAGGAGTTCGCCGCCGCGAGAGGCATGTCCGTGTCGGAGCTCGTCGAACGGTATCTCGACTTCGTATCCCGGCCCGCTGATCTGTCTCTGCCGCGCGCAATCGCCGCCCAGCGATCCTCGCGCGCGATCTGTGAGGCATACGGCGGCATGTTGTTCTGGCCGTAGGTGAGGACGTGGAACATCTGCCCATCGCGCATCTGCAGCGCCTTCGGCGCGAGGAGCGATGGCGGTGCGGGGAATCCACGTTGCGCGACGCGTCCGTCGCCCTTCCCCGCCGGACCGTGACAGGTCTCACAGAAATTGGCGTAGACGACGGCACCGCGCGCGGCGGACACCTTCGGACTCGGGAGCTCGAGCCCCGCCCGCACCGCATCCGCCGGCGTGGCCGCGTAGTGCATCGGCATGTGTCCGCGGATGACGGTGCCGGGCACCGGCTCGCGCAAGGTCTTCCCATCCGCAAAGTTCGGATTGCGCGCGAACGAGTCGTAGGGTACCGAGTCGACCATGTTCGGGAGCATCTCGAAGTTGCGCGTGGCGACGTCGCTGCGCACGATCCAGTTGAGCGACAGCAGACCGATCGTGAGCAGGAGGAGCACGACATTGACGATCGTTCTGGGCATCACACGTCTCCGGTGGTTGCGATCCCGACGCCGTGGCGAGCCGCGATCCGCTCCGCCGCGGCGCGCTCGAACGACGCATCGTCGGCGCGGAGGACGACCACGAACCGATCGTCCGTGGTGCGCTCCAGCGCACGCGCGCGCTTGCCGGGCCACAGACGGCTGCGGAAAAGGAATCCGAGAACGGTGGCGAACGCGGCGAGGAGCACGCCGACTTCGAACGTGACCGGGATGAACGCGGGGATCGAATTGAGCGGCTTTCCGCCGACGTCGATGCCCCAGTCGACGGCCGACGTCCATGACTGGAACAGCAGGATGAGTCCCGCGCCGGTGAAGCCGCCGATGGCACACGCCCAGCCCAACCGCGTCGGGCGGATCTTCGCTACTTTCTCGAGGCCATGCACCGCATAGGGCGTGTGGACGTCGTCGACGACGTATCCGCCGCGCTGAAGGTCCCGCACGGCCCGCTTGACCTGTTCATTCTCCGGGCGATGCAGCACGCCCTTCACCTCCGCCATCGCGATCATCGGCAGGAAGCGGCAGAAGATCAGGAAGGCCGTGAAGAACAGGCCGAACGTCCCGGCGAAGGTGGCGATCTCGATGATCGTCGGTGAATAGGTCGCCCAGCTGGACGGCAGGAAATCGCGATGCAGCGACGTGACGATGATGATGAAGCGCTCGAACCACATCCCGACGTTCACGAAGATCGAGAGGACGAACACCGCGGCGATGCTCCGCCGCACGCGACGGAACCAGTACAGCTGCGGCAGCACGACGTTGCAGATCACCATCGTCCAGAAGCCCCAGGCGAACGGCCCCATCGCGCGGTTCACGAACACGAAGCGCTCGTAGGGATTGCCGCTGTACATCGCCGTGAAGAGCCTCGATGACCAGCCAGACCTTTGACAGCGCCCCACCAGACTCCTTTCCCACCGCAGTCGAGCCATCGTGGCCGCAATCTCATTCAACGCCCGGTTCAACCTCGTTGCGGTTGAACGGACATCGGATTCGGCCTCAGGTTCTCTCGCGGGCGAAGCTCGCGCAATATGTTTCGCTTCGATCTTGCATTTCCCCTCGACCCTGACCCGTGGGGCCGGCGCTCACCGCTCTACTCGTTCTCTGCAGGGCATGCGTTCTGAATCTGAAGCTGGGGAAGCCCTCGATGCTTCCGCCGGATCATGACATCGCTTCTGTGATACGCCGGCTGCCCTCACGATGTTCGATCCACGAGCGACGGACTCCGCGGGCTCGCGACGATGAACCCGAGGTGAATCTGTAACGAAATGCCGGCTGTCAGGACTATCTGTGCATGAAAGCAAGAATCTTCGGACTGTCCCTATTCATTTCTATCCTGTCGTTCGCCCTTGACGCTGATGTACAAGTGGCCGCGGACCGCTGGTACGTCTTCTCGATGGGAGGGATACCGGTCGGCTACGTCGTCGAGGAATGGAATGACCTCGAGACGCGCACCGAGGTCTCCGCCACTCTCACACGGCTCGGCAAGAGCATCGAGATGCGTTTCAAGACGACCGCTACCGAGACTCCCGCGGGTGATTTGACGTCGTTAAAGTATGAGGCTTTATTGTCGAAGCAACCCTCACACCTCGAAGCGAGAGTGGAGGGTGAGAGCATCCGCATCCTCTCTCCGCCCCACGATCGCGTCATCGAGCGCGGCACGGAGCCGATCCTCGGACCACAGGCAGTCGCCCGACTCTCAGCAGAACGGCTGCGCGCCGAGGGAGACTCTCTGTCGTACGCGATATTTTCGCCGGAGCTTCAGCGAGTGGTCGGAGTGAAACGAACGCTCGTCCGCAGCGCAGAATCGATGTGTGGCGTGTCCGCGTTGAAAGTCACCGAAGCGATCGAAGGTCTGCCCGCTCCGCGCACCGTCTGGATCGATTCAACCGGACGGGCGGTCGCCGACTCGATGGCCGGGCCGTTCGGCGACATGACGACATGCCGCTCCACGCGCGAGATCGCGCTCGCCGCCACCGGAACGCTCCCTGACGACGTGTACGAGAAGACGCTCGCCCAGGCAAATGTCCGGTTCGCAGACCCGTTTGCCGTCGATCGCGTCATCCTCGAGGTGACGCGCCATGATGACACCCAACCGCTGCCGCCGCTGTCGACGCACAATCAGAAGGTGCTTGCCCGCGAAGAGGGCCGCGTGACCGTGGAAGTGCGGCGCGATGGGGGTCCGGCCGTTTCCGCGGCCGAGTTCCTGGAGCCCAACGCGCTGGTCGAGTCGAGCCATCCCGACATCGTCAGTATCGCCAGCGAACTCAAACGTGACGATGACCGTGCGACCGCGGAGGAGCTCACGCGATGGGTCGCCGAGAATCTGTCCATGGATGCAGGCATTGTCCTGGCCCCCGCCTCGGAACTAATCCGCGACCGCAAGGCAACCTGCATGGGCTATGCGACGCTCCTCGCGGCACTCGGCCGGGCGGCAGGACTCCCGTCGCGCATTGCGATGGGACTCGTCTACTACGGCGGGATCTGGGGCGGTCACGCCTGGACTGAGATGATCGTCGACGGACGATGGGTCCCTCTGGACGCGGCGGTTTACGCCCCGGGAACGGCGAGCGCTGCGCGGCTTGCAGTCGGCGCGAGCAGCTTCGCCGACGGCGGAGGCAACCTCTACGTCGCGAGCGGATCGCTGCTCGGACGCGCGGACATCCGCGTGATTGAATACGAGACCGATCGCACGACTCGGGTAGCGGCCGACGCCAGACCATACCGAGTCGACCGAGGGACATACACGAATCCGGGTCTGGGACTTCGCGTTCCCCTGAAGGAGTGGACAGTCGAGAAGGCAGATGCAACTTGGCCCTCGACTCTTGTAGTCTCACTCCGCCGCGGCGAGAACCTGGTCGAGCTTCATCACCGCCCGCGGAATCCGGATCGGCCGCTCGAGCACAACGGCGATGCGATGTTCGTCGACACGAAAGGTGGCATGCTGTTGGTCTGGACAGCGAGCGGTCCCGAAGCGGGGCGTGCGCTGCGGCAGTTGATCGATTGAGTGAAGAACAGTTCGATCGCCTCATCCGTGAACACGGTCCGGCGCTCCGGCGTCTGGCCGCGGCGTGGGAGCGCGATCCGGCGGCGCAGGAGGATCTCGTCCAGGAGATCCTCTTTGCCTTGTGGCGCGCGCTTCCAGCGTTTCGCGGCGATTGTTCGGAGCGGACGTTCGTGTTTCGCGTCGCCCACAACAAGGCGCTGACTCATCGATTCCGCCGGCGTGTCGAGGGCGTAGCGCTTGAAGCGGCAGACCGCGTGGAGGATCCCGCCCCTTCGCCCGAGGACGACGCAGCCGGTGCACAGAAGCTGCAACGGCTCATGCGCGCTCTTCAGCGGCTTCCCGTCGCCGCGCGCCAGGTGCTCACGCTGAGTCTCGAGGGATTCGAGCGCCGTGAGATTGCCGAGGTGTTGGGAATTACTGAGAACAACACGGGCGTGCGGCTGATGCGCGCGCGGAGACTGCTTCAGGAGGAGTTGAACTATGACGATGAACGAAACGGAGTGGAAGTCGATCGAGTCTCTCTGGCGAACGGCCGATGAGGCTGTCGACACGAAGCCGCTCAGGCGCGCCGTTTCCGTGCACCGGCGATGGATGCTTCTTGCGGCGGTCGGGGAAACCTTGTTTGCGCTCGCCCTCGTATGGCTCACATGGGAGGTAATGCGCCAGGGCGCTTTCGGTTGGAGACTCGTATGGGCAGTCTCGCTATGGGTCTTCGCGCTCGCGGCTTTTGCGTTTGTCTGGTGGAACCGCCGGGGCACGTGGACTGCCTCCGGGAGCAGCGTTGCAGACTTCGTCCGGCTGACACGGCTCAGAGCGAGGAGGCAGTCGCTGTCGCTCCGATTCATGCTGGTGCTCGCAGTTGCAGAAACAGTCGTCGTGGTTGCGCAGCTTGTGTGGTTCGATCGCTTCGGTATTTTCGCCGGAGCTCTTCTCGGAATGGTCCTTTTCGGGGTGGGGGTCTGGTACGTCGTCGCGCGGCGCAGGATCCCGCGCGATCTCGCGATCGCGGCGGCGTACGACGAAGATCTCGCCGGTGAGTGAACTGCGGAAGGGAGAGCTTCTGGAATTCTATTCGCTCATCGCAGTCGCGTTGAATCGTCCTCTGCGACGCTCCCCATCAGCAACGAAACAAATTGGGCGGACCAGAAGTAGAGAATCGGCTTTTCGGCGAATACCCTGCCGTTCACCGTGGGGATCCTCCAGTCCCCTGTCTCGGCCATCTCGACAACCGCCCGCCCGTAGGTGGGCTCCGCGATTACCGCGCTGAATCACGTACTCCCGTGCCGATCCAGCCACTGCAGGATCTCGCGGATGCTGCCCTTCGCCATGGCGATGCACATGTCGGCGGCGCCGTAGTACATATTCAACGTGTCTCCGTCAGGACCGATGGTGGTGCCGCACGGGAAAGTGACATAGGCGACGTCCCCCGAGGTTTCGTAAGGCGCTTCCGGGCCGAAGATCCATTCGTCACCGCGGAGGAGCAGACGCTCCGGGTGCTCGAGGTCAAAGAGCGCCACGCCCAGTCGATAGAGGCAGCCGGCGGCGGTATGACGGACGCCGTGATAGAGCATCAGCCAACCGCGCTCGGTCTCGATGAGAGGGGGCGAGAGGCCGACCTTGTTCGCGTCCCACCACGAGCCGCGCCTGGCCTGCAGCATCATCCGGTGCCCCCCCCAGCTGCGCAGGTCGGGCGAGTACGAGATCCAGACGTGGGCACCGGAATCGGCGATGGGACGGTGCACCAGTGCGAACAGGCCGTTGACGCGGCGCGGCAGCAGCGCGGCGTCCTTGTCATCCGGTTGCATCACCAGGCCGCAGCGCTCGAAGTGGACGAAGTCTTCGGTGAGCGCGAGCGAGACGCCCGGCCCACCCTTCCCGAAGGCCGTATACGCGATCGCATACTTGCCGAGCTCCTGTACGAACGTGATGCGCGCGTCCTCGATGCCCCACAACTCTTCCGGATGGTGGACGGCATCGGCGCTGAGCGTCGGCTGGCGGTCGACGACCCAGCCGCCGACGCCATCGGCCGATCGCGCGGCGCAGAGGTGCGAGTGCCCGCGACGGTCTTCGACCCTGCAGAGCAGCAACGTCGTCCCGTCGCCGAGCAGCGTCGCGCCGGCGTTGAACACGGAATGCACCGGGTACGGCCAGTCCGCCGCGGTCAGGATGGGATTGTTCTCGTTGCGTCGAAAGAGAGTCTCGTAGTGGCCGCTCATCGCGCCGGACTCATGGCCATGACCATCTCGGCCGGCTCGGCTACGGGGATCTGCATCGCGTTCCATCGCACCTCGTCCGCGCGCATGTCCATCAGCGCGAGCAGGAACGAGAGCGTCGATTCCGCGCCCTCGTTCTCATTGAGCCGGTCGACGTGCAGCGCGTCGCGGCAGCCGCCGGACAGCGGGTCGTAGAGCGGCTGCTGCAACTGGTTCTGCCCGAGGAACCAGGTGAACGCCCGGCGCGCGTGCTCGGTCCAGCGGTGGTCGCCGGTGGCCCGAAACGCGTGCATGCAGGCGGACACCGTCGCACAGGCTTCGACAGGCTGCTGATCGAACGACGCCGCGGTCATGCCGCGGTCGAAAAAGCCGTTCGTTCCGACGGGGGCGAAGTAGCCGTCCGCGGTCTGGATCGTCATCAGCCATTCGAGCGACTGCACGCCCGTCGTAATCATCTCTGCGTCCCCCTTCCACGATCCGCTGGCGATGAGCGCCTGCGGCAGCCGCGCGTTGCAGTACGTGACGCGGTTCTCGCACCATGGCCAGTCCGGTTGGTCGACGCGCCGGAAAAGCCCGAGCAGACGATCGGCAATCTCTCGGCCGGTCGCCTGCACGTTGCGATCGCCCTCGAACGCGTGGAGATACTGCTCGATCCCCAGAAGCGCGAACGCCCAGGCGCGCGGACTGCTGAAGCTCGACACCGCGGGCAGCGCCGCGTGAAAGAGATCGCCGGCGATGCTGAGCCGTCCCGGATCCGCGGAGCGCCCCACTACCGTGCCGAGCGCCCAGAGCGAGCGGCCGTGGCTGTCTTCCGAGCCCTGCTTCTCGAGCCCTTCGCGGGAGTACGACATGAAGTTTCTGAATCGTCCCGAGGAGCGATCGAAGGCGTAGTTGACGAACGCCAGATAGCGGGACGCGAGCGTGCGTACGACTTTCGGATCTTCCGCGCCTGACTCTTCGAGGAGCGTCATCAACCGCAGCGCCCGCGCGTTGTCGTCGACGCAGTAGCCCTCGTCGTAACGCGGGACGTTGAACGTCGCGTGCTGCAGGATGCCGGTGTGGTCGCTCATGATCTCGACGTGGCCGAGGTTCACGGCCGGCAGTTCGGCCGGCCGCGCGGCGAGGGTACGCGCGCGGAACTCCGTGTGCAGCCGCTCCGACTGTTCGGAGCGCGCGCGCTCGAAGGAGCGCAGATACGAATGCGCCACCGCCGGCCAGAGCATGGCCCGGCCGTGCTCGGCGGCCCGACGGCACAGACCGAGGCGTTTCTCCGGATCGTCCAGGAGCCCGATGATCTCCGCGGCGATCGCGGAGGGATCGGCCCACGGAACGAGAATGCCTCTCCCTTCCGCGAGCAACTCCCGCGCATACGCGTAGGGCGTGGAGATCACGGCCTTCCCCGCTCCGAGCGCGTAAGCAAGCGTTCCGGAGGTGATCTGCTCCGGATTCAGGTAGGGCGTGATGTAGATGTCGGCGGCGGCGAGGAACTCGGTGAGCTCGGCTTGGCTGACGAAGCGGTTGTGAAAGATCACGTTGCCGGCGACACCGAGGCGCTTGGCCCGGTCTTCGAGCATCAGGCGGTAGGTCTCGCCCTGGCGCTCGATGATGTGCGGATGCGTCGCGCCAAGGACGATGTAGACCACATCGGGATCGTGGGCGAGGATCGTCGGGAGGGCGTCGATCACAGACTCGATGCCCTTGTCGGGCGAGAGCAGGCCGAAGGTGAGAATCATCGGACGGCCTTCTACGCCGAGGCGGTTCTTACTGCCGGCGAAGGGGACGTTCGGAATGCCGTGCGGGATGACGTCGATCTTCTCTTCGTCGATGCCGTGTACTTCGCGAAGAAGCTCCGCGCCGCCGGCGGTCATGACCACGAGGCGGTCCGACAGCGCGGTGATCTCGTCCATGACCCGTCGCTGGTGGAGATTCGGCGAGGCCAGGATGGTGTGCAGGGTCGTGACGATGGGCATCCGCAGCTCGCGAAGGAGGGGCAGGAGATGGCTTCCGGCTTTTCCGCCGAAGATGCCGTACTCGTGCTGCACGCTGATGACATCGACGGCGTTGACGTTCAGGAAGTCCGCGGCACGGAGATACGCGCGGGGATCGTTGTCGGCCAGCTCGAACCGCACGCGTCCCGGATAGGCGTGGTGATGACGGCCGTCGTTCATCGCCAGGACGAAACAGTCGAGGTCCGTCCCCACGGCGGCGATGGCCTCACTCAGGTCGGTCGTGAACGTGGCGATTCCGCACTGGCGCGGCAGATGATTGCCGAGCATCGCCACGCGCCGGATGTTCTTCTCTTCGGACATGGACTTGCGTCCCTTCAACAGCGTTCCTTGACGATCGCCGTGGCCTGCCGTTCCAGGTGCTCGCAGCAGGTGATCCACTGCGCATCGAACCAGCCGTTCTCTCGGTTGTGGATGGTGACGGCCACGACCGGCTGGTCATGCTCGTCGCACCGCAGTCGCGCCGCGCGATCGAGCCGCTCGCGCAGCCGCTCGCGCAGGGTCTGGCTTCGGTCTTCGATGGTGATTCTCATGGCGGTTGCGCTGAGGCTGATCATGCGTTCGCCGCTGTCGGGTCTGGCACGACCAGCAGCTGCTCGCGCACCCGGCGCGGCGGGAGCAGCATGTGCCAGCGGGTCACGTGCTCCCGAGGCAGCACGAACTCGAACGTCTGGCTGTGGGATCGCAGGCGCAGGACCTTGCCGTCGGAGATCGCGGCACCTGTGGCGAGCTCGGTGGCGTACTCGACCTCGCGCACCCACTGGAGATCGATCGAGGCCTCCATGTCGGCGTTCTCATAGAAGAGCGTCGACTGCGTCAACGCAAGCGCGACGTCGAGATGCCGGTTTCCGTCGACGAACTCTCCCCGGCTGACGATCTTCGACCCCGCTCGCCGGCGTTCATTGAACGCGGCGATCCGGTCCGTGCCGAACCGGCGATAGAGATTCCATCCGAGCACCGCAACCGCGACAGCAGCCGCAATCGATAGCCACGTCATCATGAGTGCCTCCTCCCTGAATGGGAGAACGACCAGGCCGGTCGTCCTCCCGCGGTTGAGACGGCGCGATCAGTGACGCGCGGGCGCGCCTTCCTTGCGGGGGCGGGCCTCGTTGACCTTGAGGGCCTGGCCGTTCACATCGCGGCCGTCGAGGCCGGTAATCGCGGCGCGCGCCTCGTCGTCATTGTCGAACTCGACGAAGCCGAAGCCTTTCGACTCCCCGCTCGAACGCTCCGTGGCGACGTTTGCCGACAGAAGCTTTCCGTACGGCGTGGCGAGGTCGCTGAGCTGCGCATCGGTGACTTGTTTAGAGAGATTTCCCACATACAGTTTCATTTGGTGGCTCCTGCCGATTTCGTTCGGCCATCCTCCCGGTTCTGTCGTATGAAAACACGAAGACCCCACGAGAACAGGAGACTAAGAGAGGTGAGTCCAGAGGATCTGACTTAGTTCAGAAGGACTGAAGAGCCGAGGAAGGTTCCTCGAACATGCTCCCACCATACGCGTATTACGCGGGAATGTATACATGTAATAAGAGGCCGGCCGAGCCTGTTATGGAGGGCCACAAGAGTTACGAAACGTCTCCAGTATGGATCTTTTATTGCAGGCCTCTGAATTCCGAAGACAAGGCGTCGAATCCGCCTGACGGTGAAATTGGCCTCTTAACGATGAGTCCGCGGGGAACAGGCGCGGCCCGTTCGACAGCGCCACGCTCACGTACGCGCGGCGTCATACCGGCGCGGCAGGATGACGCGGAAGGTCGAGCCCTGCCCGGTCCCCGTCGCGAGCTCGAGGCCGGCATCGAGAAGCTCGCAAAGACGCTTGACGATCGACAGCCCCACGCCCTCTCCCGGCTGGCGATCCGACGACAGAGCGGGTGACACGGAGGCGAGCGTCTTGGCGGGCGCGATCTCGCGCCGGCGGTCCCCGCTGGCCTTCCTCGCTTCATCCGCGACGGTCGTGGCGCCGAGCAGCTCCTGGGCGAGCGGCGCGGCGTCGTTCTCGTCGATTCCCGGTCCCGTGTCCTGCACCGAGAACATCCAGCGATCGGTATCGCGGCCTGCGTCGAGTCCCCAGGTGACGCGGATGCCACCGAGTTGCGTGTACTTGACGGCATTGAGAAAGAGGTTCTGCAAAATGCGCAGGATCTTCGCGCGGTCGCCCTCCACCTCGAGCACGGCCGGACCATCCATCTTCAGAAAGAGTCCGCGATCGACGGCCGAGGCTTCGGCGGCGCCGCAGAAATCGCGCAGCAGCGCCGCGGCATCGAACGTCGAGAGCTCGCGCTGCTCGTGTCCCGCCTCGAGACGCGCCAGCCCGAGAAGGTCGTCGAGCATCTCGTGCAGCGAGGAGATGCTCGTCTGGAGCATGCCGGCGACCTCCACGCGCTCCGGGTCGTCCAATGTCCCGCCGCCGCCATTGAGCAGAGTCGCGGCGCCCTTGACGACGGTGACGCTGCCGCGCAGATCGTGCGCGGCCCGGCGCCATCCCTCGGCGCGCGAGAGCTCGATCGTCCGGAGCGCTTCGAGCGCACGCTCGAGGTCGTGCACGTGCCCCGCGGACTCCGTCTGATGGAGGAGCCAGTACTGCGTCGCGCTCTCCGTGATTCCGTCCGCGCACAAACGCGTCCATGCACGACGCGCCGCCGGCATCACGCTCGGCTCGAGCGAGGGATTCGCGGCGGCATAGCGCTCCAGCTCCTCGGCGACGCAGATCTGCAGATGTCCCCACTCCCGGATCAGGTCCCGCAATGGATAGCCCTGCTGCCACCGCTGCAGGCCGTGATCGCAGACTCTCCTGCTGTAGATCGTCCCCGCGGCGGCATCGGGCACGCCGGGTAAGCCTTCGATCGTGTGCGCCAGACAGTCCAGGACGCCGGGGATGTGATCGTTGAACTGAACGCGGGAGAGCGACGACGCGATGCTGCAGTCCCCCGCAGCATCGCCGGCCGCCCGCCAGGCATCGAGGATTGCATCGCGCCGCGCAAGCAGCGCCGCCGCGAGGAGCGCCAGTTGCTCTTCCGCGATCTTCGGATTGACTGCAGTCGTCAACTCGAGAACCTCGTCACCACGAACACCCCGACGCCGGCGAGAACGACGATGAGAATCGCCAGTCCGGCGAAGTCGAGCGCAGGAATGCCTGCGGCGAGCGCGGCGATCGCGATGGAGTATGACCGGCTGCCCGGGCAGTCGTTGGCGTCCAGCGCCTGGATCGTGAACGAGAACAGGCCCGCCGAGGTAGGCGTGCCCGCGATCACGCCGGTCTCGCCGTTGAGCGTCAGGCCAGTCGGCAGCGTCCCCGACGAAACCGAATACGTGTACGGCGCGACTCCCCCACTCGCAGTGACGATCTGGCTGTAGGGGCTTCCCACGACACCCGAGGGAAGCGTCTCCGGACTGAGCGTGATGATCGGGCAGCCTGCCCCTGCGATCACGATGGTGTAGGCCCGGCTGCCGGGACAACCGTTCACATCCGTGGCCGTGATCGTGAAGTTGAACGAGCCGGCGGTGAGAGGCGATCCGGTGATGTCGCCGGTCGCGGCGTTCAGGAGCAGGCCGTTCGGCAGCGCGCCGCTGGTGACCACGAAGGTGTACGGCGCGGTACCGCCGCTGCCCGAGACGGTCTCGTTGTATGCGGCACCGACCTCGCCGTTGGGCAGCGTCGCCGGATTGACCGTGACGACCGGACAGGCAATCCCGGGTGCGCACAACGCGACCGTGTTCGTATCGAGCGTCACCGCACCGTTCCGCGCCAACGCTCTCCCATTCAGGTTCGCGCCGGTGGTCAACGTGATGCTCGAGAGCGCGAGAAGATTGCCCGTGAACGAGCTGCCGGTCCCCATCGTGGCCGAACTGCCGATCTGCCAGTACAGATTCGGCGGACAGGTGTTCCCGCCGTTGTTGATGAGCGCCACGGACGAGCCGCTTGCCGTGATCAACGAGCTGCCGATCTTGAAGAGGAAGAAAGCACTCGGATTGCCCTGCAGGTCGAGCGTGAGGATGCCCGTCAGGGAGGCTGACGACGAGAAGCAGTACACGCCCGGCGTCAGCGTGAGGCCGCCCAGGTTCTGCCCGGTGAGGTCGACGTTGCACGCCGTTCCCGCCGCGGCCGTGTACGCGACCGTCAGGTCCGTCTGCGCCTGTTCGGCCGTCGCATTGCCCGCGTGAATCGTCCCGCCGGCAACGACGCCCGGCGGAAAACCAGTCACCGAGTTGCCGGGAGAGACACCGACGTTCCCGGTGATGGCGCTCGGACCGGTGTTCGTCACGGTCGACCCTCCGAGGACACCGAAGCTCTGCGACGTGCCGAGGGAAATCTGGCCGGATGCGGATGTGGCAATCAGGAGAAACGCGGCAAGGGCGAAGATCGTTTGCTTCATAGATCGAGTGTAACCCTATCGTTAAAAGTTCAAAACCGGACTTCCTGGCTCGCGGCTCTGGCATCGCACCGCTCGCACAGCCAGCCGTGCTCGGTACGTTTGAAGGGAGCTTCGTCTTCATCGCGGAAGAGCGTTCGCGTCTCGCGGCACCAGTCGCATCGGACGACGTGCGGGTTTCCGAAGTCGGGATTCGCGCGGAGGATGTCCGCGGCGGTCTCCCTCTCCCCCGCCACCAGATCGTCGCTGCGTAGGATCTTGCCTGCCGTCGCGCGGACCGTCTGTCTGTTCATGAGGTCTCCTTGATCGTCGTCTGCGCGAGACGCCGTCCATCGCCCCGACGGGATCCTCCGGCCCGCCGGCCGTCTCCAGAGTCGCCGTCCGGCGAGTCGTCGACCGGAAGCGTTACGATGAACGTCGATCCGTAGCCGAGTCCCGCGCTTTCGACGCGCGCTGTCCCGCCATGCGCCTGCACGATCTGTGCGACGATCGAGAGACCGATCCCCAGTCCCGGCTTGCGCGTGGACGTCTCCGCCTGGCGGTACAGCTCGAAGACGTGCGGTGCGAAATCGGGACTAATCCCCAGACCTGTGTCCGCAACGGACAACCGCGCGTCGTGGCCGGACCGCTCCAGCACGACGTCGATCCGGCCTCCCGGCGGCGTGAACTTGATGGCGTTGCTGAGAAGGTTCCACGCGACCTGCAGCAACCGTACGCGGTCGCCGTTCATCGGTGCGGGATCGAGCCCGAGGCGGAGAGTCACCTGGAGCCCACGACCGCTCGCGCTGAGAGCGGTCATCTCGACCGCGGACCGGACGATCGTCGCGAGATCGACCTCGGCCATCTCCATCTTCAGCTTCTGTTCGCGGATGCGGGTGATGTCGAGCAGGTCTTCGATGAACACGCGCAGCAGGCCGGCGCTCTCATCGACGCGCACGAGGGCCTCGCCGAACATGTTCGGGTTGGTCTTTGCCAGTTGCACCCATCCGACGATGGTCGTGAGCGGCGTCCGCAGCTCGTGCGCAACGGTGCCGAGGAATGCGTCCTTGTACCGGTTGGCGCTCTGCGCTTCGCGGAAGAGCATGGCCGTATCGATGGCAACGGCCGCGCGCTGCGACAACTCCTCGGCGAGCTGCAGGTCGACCTCGTCGTACCGGCGCCGCGAGGACGAGAACGTGGTCGTGCCCAGCACCTTGTCGCGAACGATCAGGGGAACGCTGATCAACGAGCGCACGCCGAGGGCACCGATGAGCTGCAGAATCTTCGCCTCGGGAGGGAGGCCGCTGACGTCCGCCTCGGCGATGTCGGTGAGGAGCACCGACTTGCGCAGCAGCAGCGCCTGCGGCGCGCCCGGCGCGTGGTCCGGCGCGCTGAACGCGACCTCCTGGAATTGGAGCGCGAGATCGCGCAGCACCGGGTTGGCGTGCGAGACGGTGAGGTGGCGGATGGAGCCGTCGTCATTGACGAGATCCACGGCGCACCAATCGGCGAAGGCCGCCGTCGAAAGGCGCGTGAGCGACGCGAGCGTCGTCTCGTAGTCGAGCGACGACGCCAGCAGAGCGCTGGCCTCGGAGAGCATGTTGGCGGCGCGCGTCGCTTCTTCGGCAACGAGAAGGCTGCGCTTGAGGGCGTCGATGTCGAGGACGGCCACGATCGCGCCGTCGATCGCGCCGTCGGCTCTGCGATAGGCGCGGATGCGCACCAGCCGCCAGTCGCCGGCGGCATCCTGGATTTCGACGTCGGCAGGCGTGTTCGTCTCGATGACCGCGCCGACGAGCTTCTCGAGCTGCAGCACGTCGAGGGTGGACCGCGACTCGCGCAGAGGCCGGTCCGTCGCGTCGGGACGGAGGTTGAGCAGCAATCCGGCGGTCACGTTGAATCGGCGCACGGTGAGATCGATGCCGACGAAGAGGATGGGGATCTCGACGGCGCCGAGAAGGTTCTCGATGTCGTCGTTGATCCGCACCAACGCGGTGTTGCGGACCCGGAGCTCGTCGTTGAGCGTGCTCAGTTCCTCGTTCGCGGACTGGAGCTCCTCCTTCGCGGTCTCCAGCTCCTCGTTCGTGCTGCGCAGCTCCTCGTCGCTCGACTGCGCTTCCTCGGCGGCGGCGGAGGCCTCTTCGGCGAGCTGCTCCCGATCTTCGATCGCGGCCGCCAGCGCCTGTCGCAGGCCGTCGACTTCCGTCTTGAGGCCGGCCCGTTCCGTCTTCCGCTTCTCCGGCACGGGGGTGCTGCTGAACACGATCCAACAACGGTCGCGACCGGGAGGGGGAATGCAATACGGAATCACTTCGAAGGCGACGCTGCTCCGTTCGCGACCGCTGACGACGAGAATGTCGTCCTTTTTGACGGAGATCTGTTCGCGGAAGGCGCGACGGACGGCCGGGCGCAACTCCGCCAGGACCTCGTGATGACGGACCATGCCGAACAGGTCCAGAGACGCGTCTCCCGGTTCCAGCGCGAGGTACGGAGCAACCTCGCCACGGATGCGGACGATCTCCATTCGCTCGTCGATGAGCACGCCGCAGGGGGCGAGATGGGCGGCGAGGAAGGCATCTTCGTCGCGCGCGGTGCTCGGCGGACGCACCACCGGCGCGGGCTCGACGGCCTGCGCGCCCGATGCACGGTGCCCGGTATCGAATGCGGTCAGGGACGCGGGCACGTTTGCCTTGCGGTAGATCAAAGGCTTCGTGGAGACGGCGGTGAGATGGCTCGACGTGCCGCGCAGATTCTCCGAGCTTCCCAGCATCAGAAATCCTCCCGGCGCGAGCGCGTACTGCAGCATCGCCAGCGCCTTCTTCTGGAGCGCGAGATCGAAGTAGATCAGGACGTTGCAACAGGTCACGAGGTCGATCCGCGAGTACGGCGGGTCGCGGGTCACGTCATGGGCCGCAAACACGCACAGCTCGCGCAGCGCCTTGGCGATCTTATGGCCGCCCGGCGCGGGCGTGAAGAACTGCGCCAGCCGCTCCTCAGACACGCCGCGCAGCGCACGCTCCGAGTAGAACGCGGCCCGGGCCTTCTTGAGCGACGTCTCATTGATGTCGGTCCCGTAGATGGCGATCCGCGGCGCATCGGCACGGCCCGCGAGAAACTCGAGCAGAGTCATGCCGAGCGAATAGACCTCCTCGCCCGTCGAGCAGCCCGCCACCCAGATCCGCACCGAGTTGCGGGCGCCCTGCTGCATCAAAGCAGGGAAGACGACCTTCTTCAGCGCCTCGAAGCGCTCCGGCTCGCGGAAGAATGAGGTCACACCGATCAGAAGGTCCTGGTACAGCGTCTCCACGGCGGCGCTGTCCCGCTCGAGCGACTCGGCGTAGCCGCGCAGATCGTCGTGATTGCCGAGGAGGACGCGTCTCAGGATGCGCCGCTCGACGCTGGCGCGTTTGAATTGACTGAAATCCACCGGATGGCGGAGGCGGAGCAGCTCCAGGACGCGATCGAACTCCGCCGCGGGCTGCGTCTCTTTCGTGGAACCATCGGCGCGGCCGATGCGCACGAGTCGCTCGGCGATCCCCTCGGGCGGCAGCACGAAGTCCGCGGCACCTGCTGCCGCGCGCGGCATCACGTCGAACTTTGCGCTTTCCGGGGTCTGCGCGAACGTGATGCCTCCCGCGTCCTGAATGGCCTGCAGTCCGAGGGCGCCGTCCGCGTCGTTGCCCGACAGCACGACGCCGATGGCGTCGCTCTTCCGCTCCTTCGCCAGCGAAGAGAAGAATATGTCCAGCGGACGATGAGGGACCTTCGGCGTGCGGGGCCCGAGCCGGAGGACGTCGCCATGCATCGTCATCTGCTTGTCCGGCGGGATGACGTAGATGTGGTTGCGCTCGATCGACATCCCGTCGACGACCTCCTGCACGGGCATCGCCGTCGTGCCTGCGAGGAGGTCGACGAGCATGCTCGGATGTCGCGGATCGAGGTGCTGGACCACGACGAGCGCGAGTCCCGCGTCGGCGGGAATCGCGGAAACGAGATCGGTGAAAGCCTCCAGGCCGCCCGCGGATGCGCCGATGCCGACGATGCGCATGGCGGCGACACCTCTGCTGAGGCTGGCCGTCGCTTTCGTCGACAGATCCACGGAAATCACTGGTTCACGTCCTTTCGGGAGTCCGTCGGAGGTGGAGGCCAATGGGGCGGGCCGCGACCGGCAGGTCAGTCGTCAGATCTAACGAAACCAACATACGCCCATATTGCCGATTTGGCACTTATTTTTCACTACGTTGCCTATTAGGCAAGCATCGTGCAGTGCGCGAGGTCGTCATGAAGGAGATATTGCCGATTTGGCACTCTTTCCAAAGAAGTTGCCTATCAGGCAAGTGTCGTGCAACACTGGCGTCCGCGTGTACGGCCGAATTCTCAAAGAAGTCCGCGTAGCGCGGGGACGCAGCCAGGCAGACGTCGCGCGAACCGTGGGCATCTCACCCGCGCAACTCGCGAGACTGGAGCTCAATCAGCGCGGCCTTTACGTCGAGGACTTCGTTCGCATCGCTGAAGCTCTCGGTGAAAAGCCGGGGAACCTTCTGCCGAACGATCTGGGCAACGTCGGTCATCTCAAACCGATCATCGACCGGCTGGCATCCGTTCGCCCGGAGGTTCTCGCGGACGTGACGGCCATCGTCGAACGGCTGGTCGTGCTCACGGAAGACCACCCCGGAAAGCCGCAGCGCAAATCCCGACCGGCGGCAACGCGAAAGGGCGGCCGGTGACGGCCACGCGCCCGTTCGTCGCCCGTCTTTCTACCGGCCGCGGAGCCGGACGGAGGCTGTGGTCATGAGCGCACTCAGGATCCTCGCAATCGTGCTCATCGTCGGCGGCATCGCCGGACTGGTGTACGGAAAATTCTCGTACACGGAGGAGACGCACGAGGTGGATCTCGGTCCGATCGAATTCGCGGTGAAGGAGAAGCGCACCGTGAACATCCCGCTTTGGGCCGGGATCGCCGCCATCGTGGCCGGCGGACTCCTTCTCTTCGTCCCATCCGGCGCAAAAACCGCCGGTCGTTGAACTTTCTCGCCAGCTACACTCAAAAGGAACCAAATGATGAAACTCTATGTGGGAAATCTCGCCAGTCAGATCGACGACAAGCAGTTGCTCGAACTGACTCTTCCGTTCGGGAAACCGGACTCCGCGAACATCGCCCGATACCTCGTCGGAGGAGCGTCGAAAGGATTCGGATTCATCGACTACGCGAATGCGGATGAGGGCCGGGCCGCGATTGCGGGCCTCGACGGGAAGAAGGTCCTCGGCCAGGCGCTGACGGTGTTCGAGGCAACCGCGGCGAAGACCCGTCCATGGTCGGCGTCCGCTCGGTCCCGCGACTAAAATTACTCCTGAAACGCTTTCCGGCCGGACTTCACTACCTCTACAGATCGAGGTTTGTGAACCGGAGAGCATGACTTGGACACGCGGGTGAGGATGATCGTCCGGTTTCTCGACGAGCGGTGGAGCACGACCGTGCGCGTCGCGGAGCTCGCGGCGCTCGTCGGCCTCGGCGCGTCGCGGCTCGAACATCTGTTCAAACAGGAAGCGCGGATCTCCATCCGGGACTACATCCGGGAGCGGCGGCTCGCCGCCGCCGCGGAGCTTCTCGCCGGCTCCGAGGAACGCGTCTCCGTGATCAGCTTTCGTGTCGGATTCCAGCACGTCGCGAACTTCAATCACGCATTCAAGAAGAGGTTCGGAGTGTCACCACGCCAGTATCGCGCGGCGCGTGCGGGGTAGTTAGGGTGGTGGCGAAAGAGGTGTCATCCTGAGCTGCGGAGACAGCGAAGGACCTTCCAGCACGCAACGGAGAAGGTCCTTCGCCGTCT
>CAZLGP010000183.1:0-3152 GCA_964558905.1 uncultured Thermoanaerobaculia bacterium
CTGACGAAGGTGCTGCTGCAGATGCAGCATCAGCAGATCGTGCCGTCGCTGCATTCCACGCAGCTGAATCCGAACATCGACTTCGAGAAGACACCGTTCATCGTCAATCAGTCGTTGCGGCCGTGGGAGCAGCCGGTGATCGACGGGAGGCGGGTGCCGCGGATCGCCGGGATCTCGTCCTTCGGAGCGGGCGGCTCGAACGCGCACATCCTGATCGAGGAATACCAGGCGCCGGCGGTACAGCCGATGGCGCTGAGGGACGTGGCGATCGTGCTATCCGCAAGAACGTCCGAGCAGCTGCGCCAGAAGGCGCAGGACCTCCTCGAGTTCGTGCGGGCTCGCGAGGCGGTCGACCTGGCGGCGATGGCGTTCACGCTCCAGGTGGGCCGCGAGGCGATGGCCGAGCGGTTGGGCTTCGTCGTGAGCTCCGCCGGACAACTGATCGCGAAGCTCGAAGCGTGGCTGGCCGGCGAGCGTGAAGACTCGTACGAGGGGCAGGTCAAGCGCGATAGGGACTCCGTGTCGCTCTTCAGCACCGATGCCGGCCTGCAGCAGGCGGTCGAGACGTGGGTCGCGAATTGGGAGCTCGCGAAGCTGGTCGAGCTGTGGGTGAAGGGGCTGGAGCTGGACTGGGCGAAGCTGTACGGTCGCACGCCGCCGCCGCGCATCAGTCTGCCGACGTATCCGTTCGCGAAGGAGCGCTACTGGATCGACATCGGGGCGGCGCCGGTCGTCTCGCAGAGTGCCGCAACGGCGGTGCTGCATCCGCTGCTGCACCGGAACACGTCGAGCCTGACGCAGCAGAGCTACAGCACGCGCGTCACCGAATCGCTCTCCCGGTCCGCCTACCTCGAAATGGCGCGCGCCGCGGTGCAGGATGCCGCGGGAGCGCCCCGCGAAGCGGCCGTGGAGTTGCGCGAGGTGCGGTGGGCACATCCTCTGCCCGCGGCCGAGGAGTTGAACGTTGCGTTGCTGCCGGACGGCCGCGACGACATCCGGTACGAGATCTACAGCCGTGGCGAGGACGAGGAGATCGTCCATTGCCAGGGCCGCGCGGCCATCATTCGCGATGCGATCGAGCTTGGCGATCCGAGTGGCGAGCTGCTCACGCGCTCGAGCCCACCGGAGATCGGGCCGGACTATGTGCTCGACCCGGCGCGAATCGACGATGCGCTGCGGGCCGCCGCCGGCGAGCAGGTACCGATCGCCATCGAATCGCTGCGCGTCGTTGGGCGCTGCACGGCGGAGACGGCGGTGTGGGTGCGCCGCTCGTCTGGAGATCGGCTGGAGATCGATCTCTGCGACGAGCAGGGGAACGTCCGCGTGCAATTGCGTGGTGTCACCTTCGCCGCGCCCTTCACGGGAGCCGCCGAGCCGGTCGTCGAGGTGGTCGTCGAGCAGCCGGTCGCGATGCGGACCCGCCGCGAGATTCCGCTGGCCGCGGTCGAGCGGAAGAAACGCGGCGCAATCGCGCTGAGCACACCGGGCGCTGTCGTCGCGGCGGAACGCTCGCCGGAAAAGGCGCGTCTGCCGCTGTCGAGCACCGTGGTCAGCGCGCCGCCCGTCGTGTCCGTCAGGCTCTACGACGACGGCGACGGTATCTACTCGATCGAGATCAGCGGCGCGCCCTCGGGCGATGGGATCGCGCCGCTGCGTCAGGCGCTCGACCTGGTGCAGGCAGAAGCGTCCGCAAAGGTGCTGCTCGTCCGCGGTCTCGAGCGTGCGTCTCTCGACTACAACGAAGCTGTCGAGCGGAAGCTCTACGAGGCGATCGTCTCGGTCCCTTTCCCGACCATCGCGCTCCTGCACGGGGACGCGGGCGGTGCGGCCTTCATGGCCGCGGCGCTGTGCGACTTCGTGGTCTGCAACGAAGACGCGAGGTATGCGTCCGTCGATCCGAGCATTCCGGCGCTGACCCTGTTCAGCGAGCGTTTCGGCGATCTCCTGGCGCAGGACTTTCTGTACCGGACCCCGAGCGCCACCGGCCGCGAGCTGCGGGCGAAAGGGTGGACGTGCGCAATCCTGCCGGCCGAGCAGGTCGAGCCGCACGGGCGGACGCTGGCCTCGGCGCTCACGGCAAAATCGGAGGAAGCGCTCCGGCTGCTGAAACAGCATCTGACCCGCGGCCTCGTCGACCGCGTCGCGGCACTCGAGCCGACCGAGCCTGTCGAACCGGCCGCCGCGGCGGCATGCGAGGTCATCGTCCTTTCCGACGACCTCCCCGAGGATGCGTTGCCGAGGCTGCAGCAACGCATTGTCGATTCGGAAGTCCCTGTCGTGGCAGCGCTGACGGGGAGCGTGAAAGGCAATGCCTGGCTCGTCGCGCAGTCCTGCGACGCGTGCGTCTACAGCCGTCAGGGTGTGTACTCGGCGGCCGGAATCGGCGAAGCGTCGGCCGGTGTCTTCGCGTATCGCCTCGGCGCCGAGGCGGCGCGGGAGATCCTGCTCGCCGGCGGTGACTACTCCGGGAGCGATCTCGAACAGCGCGTCGTCGGATTGATCGCGGCGGACGCCGATCGGGTCGTGACCACCGCTGAGGAGATCGCCACCTCCTGGGCCAGGCTGCCGCGGACGACGCTGGCGGCCTGGAAGCGGCACAGCGCTGCGGTTCTTCAGGAGAAGATTTCCCAGCCGGCACCGATCGAAGCGGAAGCGACGGAGGCCCCTGGCGTTGCGCTGCAGTCGAAGGTCGTCACCGTCACCCCGCACGCGAATGGCGTGGTCGTCGTGACGATGGAGGAGCGCGAAGCCCGGAACATGTTCTCGGGCGACCTGATCGCGGGGCTCAACGAAGCCTTCGCCCACATCGCGCAGACGCCGGCCTACAAGGTCGTGGTCCTCACCGGCTATGACACGTACTTCGCGGCCGGCGGGACGAAGGAGAGTCTGCTGGCCATTCAGGCCGGAAAGATCCGCTTTACCGACCAGAAGGTCTTTCAGTTGCCGCTCGACTGCAAACTCCCGGTCATTGCGGCGATGCAGGGGCACGGGCTCGGCGCCGGCTGGGCCCTCGGCATGTTCGCGGACGTGGCGCTGCTGAGCGAAGAGAGCCGGTATGTGAGCCCGTACATGAACTATGGCTTCACGCCCGGCGCGGGCGCCACGTGGGTCCTGGCCGACAAGATGGGCCAGGACCTCGCCCGCGAGAGCCT
>CAZLGP010000184.1:0-27861 GCA_964558905.1 uncultured Thermoanaerobaculia bacterium
TCGCAGCGGCTCGCCATCGAGCCTCCATCGCGCCGAATACCGCATCGCTATTTGTGAGACACCACACTAGTGCGTTACGCCGACCTTCACACCCACACATATCACTCGGACGGCACGCGCTCCCCGAAGGAAGTCGTCGACGTCGCGCGGGCGCACGGCCTCGACATCCTCGCCATCAGCGATCACGACAACCTCGCCGCGTACTTCGAGATCCGGAAGTACGCGGACGAGCGTGGCGTGACGCTCATCCCCGCGATGGAGCTCTCCTGCGAGGTCGACGGCGTGGACGTACACATCCTCGCCTATGCATTCGACGCGCTCGACGAGCGCATCGAAGAGCGTCTCCGGAGCTTCCGGGAGACGCGCCTCCGCCGCGGCTACGCGATCGTCGAGCGCCTCCGCGGTCTCGGTCTGAACATCCGCGCCGAGCGCGTCGACGAGCTCGCGGCCGGCGGCGCGATGGGACGCCCGCACGTCGCACGCGCGCTCGTCGAAGCCGGCTACGTCGCCTCCGTCAGCGAGGCCTTCGACAAGTACCTCGGTACCGGCAAGCCGGGCTACATCGGCAAGGAGCGCTTCGCGATCGCCGAGGCGGTGACGTTGATCCGCGAGACCGGCGGCATCACGTCCATCGCCCATCCCACTCTCTATCCCGATCACACCCTGCTCATCCCGCGTCTGCTCGACGCCGGCATCGACGCCGTCGAGGTCTTGCATCCGCAGGTCGACGACGGCAATCGCGAGCGCTACACGAACCTGGCGCGCTTCCGCGGCAAATTCACCACCGGCGGCTCCGACGATCACGGCACCGTGAAGACCCGCGAGACCCTCGGCACCATCCGCGTTCCCGAGTCGATGATCGGGCCGATCCTGGAACGGATGTAACAGTGCTGGGTGCTGGGTGCTGAGTGCTGCGTGCTGGGTGCTGCGTGCTGAGTGCTGCGTGCTGGGTGCTGCGTGCTGAGTGCTGCGTCCTGAGTGCAGGCGGCGCTTCGGAGACTGGCCCGCGCTTCGCGCGGGGATTGGCGTTTGGAGATTTCGGGTGCCGTAGGGAGATCGTCCCGAAGGGACATCAGAGGGTAGCCGGTGGCAAGCGCGAAAGCGCGCAGCCACCGGAAAGAGCCGACGCAGCTCAAACCGCCCCGGCAGGGGCGGAAGAGACGTCTACCGCCCCTGCCGGGGCGGAGATCGACGACGCGCGCAGGTCCGGTGGCGGCGCTCCGCGCTCGCCACCGGCTACCCTCTGCCGCGCCTCCGGCGCAACCAGGGCCCGCGTGGCGGGCCACCGCGTAGCGGGCCACAGCCAGATTCTAACGCGGCACTCAGCACGCAGCACTCAGCACTCAGCACCCAGCACCCAGCACTTCGACCCCTACTCGCGTTTACCAGCGCGCACATACTCCTCCAGCCACCGGTCCGTCTCCCACATCATGTGCAGCACGGACTCGCGCGCGCGGTAGCCGTGCGCCTCGTAGGGGAGCATGACCAGACGCGTCGTTCCGCCCAGACCCTTCATAGCCTGATACAGCCGCTCGCTCTGGATCGGAAACGTGCCGCTGTTGTTGTCGTCCACACCGTGGATCAGCAGCAGCGGCTCGTCGATCTTGTGCGCGTTCGTAAAGGGCGACATGCGCATGTACGTCTCCGGAGCCTCCCAGAACGTCCGCTCCTCGGCCTGGAAGCTGAACGGCGTCAGAGTCCGGTTGTACGCGCCGCTGCGCGCGATGCCCGCGCGGAACAGATCGCTGTGCGCGAGCAGGTTCGCGGTCATGAACGCGCCGTACGAATGTCCGCCGATGGCCATCCGTCCACGGTCGCCGACTCCGCGGCGCACGACTTCGTCGACGATCGCCTGCGCGGCGGACACGAGCTGCTCGACGTACGTATCATTCGGCTCGCGCTCCCCTTCGCCGATGATCGGCAGGGAAGGATCATCGACGATCGCGTAGCCGCGGAGCAGCCACGGAATCGGCGTCGACGGATGGACGCGGATGAAGCGGTACGGCGAGTCCGTCACCTGCCCGGCCGCGCTCGCGCTCTTGAACTCCTGCGGATACGCCCACATCAGCACGGGTAGCCGGCCGTCGCGCGCAGGGTCGTAGCCCGGCGGCGTGTAGAGCGTCGCGGTGAGATCGACGCCGTCGGCGCGCTTGTAGCGGATCAGCTCCTTTTTCGCGCCGGCGAGCTGCGGCGTCGGATGCGGAAGATTCGTCAGAGGCCGCAACGACTTCGTCCGGAGATCGCGGCGGTAGAAATTCGGCGGCTCGTTCACCGACTCCCGGCGCGTGACGACGGTGCGCCCGTCGTCGAGCATCTGTACGGCGTACTCGTAGTGCGGCGCCTCGGAGCGCCAGAGCCGCGTCGCTTTCTTCGTGCCGAGATCGTACGCATCGACGAACGGCCGGTCCCCATCGGGCGATGCTCCCTCGCCGGCGAGATAGATCGTCCGGCCCTTGTTCGCGGTGCGGAGCACCGAGGTGCCCCATTGCGACGTCTTGCGCACGAGCCTTCCCGGATCGCTGTAGCGGTCTTCGAACGAGCGCTCGCCGAGGAGCTCCGGCGCTGCCGATGGCGATCCGGGGCGCACGCGCCAGCGCCGGGTCTTGCGCGTTTTCCACCAGACCTCATCCACGATCGCCAGCTCATCGCTGGCCCACGCCACGCCGCCGGTCCGCAGTGCGAGTGTGACGAGCGTCGTCGGGTCGCCGCTGAACGGTGCCCCGAGCATCAGCACACGATCGCGTTGCGCCGCTTCCGTCCGCGGATTGCCGCCGTCGAGCGCCTCGAGCCAGCTGAGCGTCGCCGGCTTGTCCCCCCGCCAGGTCACGTCGCGCGGTCCCGCGGGGACCGCATCGAAATCGGTCGGAATGTCGTCGGCGAGTGGAAGGTCCGCGACTTGGCGGACGACCTTGCCCTCCCGGTCCCAGACCTCGACGCGGCGAGGGAACCGGAATTGAGGAACGACATACGAGTAGGGGCGGTGCAGCGTCTCGACGAGGATGAAGTTCCCATCCGGCGAGGGCTCGAAATCCGCGATCGCCGCCGCGGCGCCGAGCGGCTTCACCGCGCCGTCCAGCGTGACGATCGCGATGCGCGACTGCATGTGATGCTCGAAGAGGCTCTCGTCGTGCGGCGACTGGAGGAGGTCCTGGTAGGTTCGCGTCGGTGCCTTGCGCCCCAGGCTTTCCTGGATGACCGGAGCCGCGGGAACGCGCGGCGCCTCCGGTGCGGTCGCGGGGACAGCCGCGAGACGGACGACGAACGCGTCGTTGCCCAGCCAGTGGAAGGGACGCGTGGAGCTCGTTCCGTTGAGAACGATCGACCCCACCCGCCACGCCTTCGCCACCACGGCATCACCGGCCCAGAGCTCCAAAGACTCTTCGGTGGCGTTCGTGAACGCAAACTGCTTTCCATTCGCCGACCAGGTCACGTAGCGCGCCTTCAGCGGCGATGGCAATCCGCTGAGGGACTTCGACTCCCCCGTCGAAAGCTGCACGACCCGCAGATCGCGACTGTACGGGAACCGCGTCTGCTCGTGACTCCGGGGGTTGAACCGCAGGCCCGCGAGCTTGAGCTCCGGCTGCGCGAGATCCGCAATCGTAAGAAACAGCGGCGCCTCGGCAAGGACCGCGAAATCACCCGGTCCTACGAGCATCGACGGCGTCGGCGGGGCATCGACGAGGGCCGCAAGCTCTTTCGGCGGCATCTGATACGCCTCATCGGCGGCGGCGGGAAGGAAGGAGAGAAAGGCGAACAGCAGAACCACGGAACGGCGCACGATGGTCTCCTCTATGCACATCCGGAAGGGCAGGCCGGATTTGAACGATAGCACGCGTCCCACGCCGGAAGCCCCAGCATCCAGCACTCAGCACCCTGCACTCAGCACTCATCGACCATGCTCCGCCCTCTCTTCTTCTCCCTTCTCGTCCTCGCGCTCATCGGAGACGCGCGGGTGATGCTGTTCGTGTTGAACCGCGTCGTGTTCGGGAGCCATCGCCAGGAGAAGGCCGAGCTGCACTGGATGCTCTATGCCGTCCCACCGGTGCTGCTCTTTCTCACGCTGCTTTTCTGGCCGCTGAACTCATGGATCGCGGAGCTCGCCGATACCCGCATCATCGAGCGGATCGCGCCCGAACCGGCTGAGCGTGCGCTTCGCTCGCCGCTCCTCGCGCAACTCGGCGCCGCGTGGCTCTTCATCGCGGCGGGGATCGGCGTGTACTGGATCATGGATCGCGCCCGTGTGCTGCTGCAGCGCGACCAGCCGGTGCCCGGGACGCGGACGCTCCAGTCCGAGGTCGTGAAACTGCGGAAGGCGCACGTGCCATTCGCGGCGTTGCGGAAGCTCGGCGCGCACAACGACGTGTACGACATCGAGGTCACAAGGCACGAGGTCCTCATCGACGACCTACCTCGCGCGTTCGACGGCTACCGCATCGCTTTCCTCACCGACACGCACGTCGCGTCGTTCATGCGGCGCGGGCTCTATCGCGAGGTCGTCGCGCAGGCGATGGGCTTCGAGCCCGACCTGATCCTTCTCGGCGGCGACTTCGTGACCTGGGAACGCCACATCCCGCTCATGGCCGAGGTGCTACTGTCGGGACTCGAGGCGCCGGACGGCGTCTACGCGGTGCTGGGCAATCACGACTACTGGGCGAACGCGGACGGTGTGGTCGCCGCGATGACCGCGCGGGGCGTGCGGTTCGTCATCAACCGCTCGATCGCGCTGCGGCGCGGCGAGGAGACGATCGCTCTCATCGGCATCGACGAGCTCTATCGCGGGCATCCCGATGTCGACGCTGCGTTCGCCCTTGTCGACCCGCGCGTCCCCTGCCTCGGACTCAGTCATCATCCCGACGTCATCGATCTGCTCGCCGAGAAGCATCGGGACCGTCGCGTCGATCTCCTCGTCTGCGGCCACACGCATGGCGGACAGATCCGCGTGCCGTTCTTCGGCTCGATCGTCGTGCCCTCGAAGCACGAGGCGCGGTACGCGAGCGGATTTCATCGCCAGGAACGCGTGTTGATGTACGTCAGCCGCGGCATCGGCGCGATTCCTCCCCTACGCATCCTGTGCAAGCCGGAGGTCGCGACGTTCGTCCTCCGGCCGGCACGGCCGGCGACGCTTGTTGCCCAAGGCTCCGGCACGCCAGTCGTCCCATGATCACATCTCGCGAGTATGTCCACGAAACTCTCTGAAGTCTGGCCCGAGCTCGAGCGCATCGCGCGTATCGAGGGCGTCGTGCATCTCGGCGCCAGTGACCTGACCGACGAACACGCGGAGCTGTTCGCGGACTGGATCGCCCGTGGGCATCACGCGTCGATGTCGTATCTGGCGAAGAATGCCGCCGTACGCTCTGCGCCGTCGGAGCGCTTTCCGTGGGCACGGTCGGTCGTATCGATCCTCGTGCCGTATGCATCCGAGCGCCCGCACGCGGAGCCGAACGCGCTGAGCCACCACATCTCCCGCTACGCCCTCGGCGACGACTATCACGACGTCCTCGATCGCATCCTGCGCCGATTCGAGGAAGCGCTGCCGGGCGTGAAAAGCTGGCGCTACGTCGACACCGGTCCGCTCTCGGATCGCGCGTACGCCGCCCAGGCGGGCCTCGGCTGGATCGGCAAGAACGGGATGCTGATCCACGAACAGGACGGCTCGTACTTTTTCATCGGAACGCTCGTCACGGAGCTGGAAAACGACATCGCCGCCGCAACCGTCGCCGATCGCTGCGGCACCTGCACGCACTGCCTCGACGCCTGCCCCACGAACGCGATCCTCCCCGGCCGCACGCTCGATTCGTCGCGGTGCATCAGCTACGCGACCATCGAGCACCGCGGGCCGCTCGACGAGCATGTCGCGACCCGCCTCGAAGGCAACGCCTTCGGCTGCGACATCTGCCAGGAAGTCTGCCCCTGGAACCGCGCGCCCGCTCTGCCCCACCCGGCGTTCACGCCCCGCGACGAGTACCGCGCCACCCCCATCACCGACCTCCTCCGCTTCACCCAGGCGGATTTTTCGGCTCTCTTCCGCGGGAGCGCGATCAAACGCGCGAAGCTCGCCGGCATGCAGCGCAACGTGGCCGCGTTGACAGAGGAGTCAGACCGAGGGATTCTGAAGGCATGAGCAAGCACGTCACGGTGGAGGAACTGGAGGAGCACCTCCGCGATCGCCTCGAGGATGTTCGCAATGGCGAGAGCGCCAGAGTCGTCGACGGCACGAAGACCATCGCGGTGATCGAGCCTCCGTCGACCCCGCGTTTAAACGTGGTCCGCCACAACCCCGCGTTGCGGCTTCAGGATTTCAAACCGCGCGGACCTGTTCGAAACACAGGTGCGGTGGAATGGCTGATCGGCGAGCGTGAGCGCGAGCGGTCCGGCAAGAAGCAATCGTGATCTGGTTGAAATGGACGATCGTGTGCTCGACGCAGCAGCACAGCCACTACCGGTCGTGCTCGGAACACTCGATGCGATTCACCTCGCGTCTGCCGTTCTCTACCGCGCCTCCCAACCCGCCAACGAACGCCCGATCTGCTTTGCGACGCACGACAAGCAACTTGCGGTCGCCGCACGCGCCCTGCACTTCGACGTTCTCGGAGTCCCCGCGTGAGCGACGACGATCGGCCTCGCCATCCTCGTCAATCTTTGAGCTCGAACGCACGGCTCACGATCGAGGGATCGACGGTGCGATCGAGATACTCCCATACCGCAAGTGCGTCGGGGTGATTCACGATGGAGGGGGCGATCTCGCGCGTGGTCGGGTCGCTGATGATCAGCCGGGCGCGGCGATACCAATGCATGGCTTCGTCGGGATTGAGACGCAGCTCCTCGCGCACGCCCTGGATGAGCAGGTACTGCTCGGCGGGAATCCCTACGGCCTCGATCTGCGGATACGAGGGCGCCAGCTGGCGGGCCCGCGCGCGGAGGACCTTCAGCTTGAGCCGCAGCGAGTGCATGTCGAGTGCGGCGCGATTCGTCTCACACAGTCTCCCGATCGCGAGTCTCATGAGCTCCGGCTTCTCAGCAACGAGCAGCCCGGCGCGGTAGCTCTTCCGCGTCGCGCCGGTGATCGCCTTGAGGGACGTCCACACCACCTGCGCGCTCACGACGACGTCGATGTCCGACGACGGCACCGAGAACTGCAGTGTGGCCTCGGAGGCGCGGCGCGGCTCCATCGGTGCCTCGATGCGCGCACCGCGCGCGGAGAGATCTTCGATCTGCACCGGCCGGCCGCCAAATGCCGCCTCCAGGGACGGCACGACATAGAACCGATCGGTGGAGCGCAATTCTTCGATCCGTTGGGTGCGCTGCGAAGTCTGGAGGTGCGCAAGCAGCGACTGCATCACCTCCACCGACCCGTAGGTCCGGACTCCCGACAGAAACTTGCCCGCGAACGACGGATCCGGCTGCGTCCACACGACCGTCGCCTCGAGCGCGACAGGGACTCCGACGCTGGCGATCCGCAGGACGGACTTCGCACCCGTCTCCAGAGCGCGATCGTGGCGAAACCGGACCCCTTTCGCCGAGATGTCGCACACGGCCACCGGCGCCGCACCGAAGGTGGCGGCCAGCGGCGGCGCGAGCAGAAACCGCTCGGCCGTCCGGAGGTTGCGTGAGCTTTCGTGCATCGCGGGGACCTGGACAGCTTACAACGGACGGTTGGCGGTTGGCGGTTGGCGGTTGGCGGGAGAACCCGCATCTGGTTCCGGGGCCCCGCCAACCGCCAACCGTCAACTGCCCCGTGCGATCTAACACCGCCCGCTGCCCCGGCTTTGTGATATGGCTCACGGCATGGACCGCAGATACGACATCGTCACCTTCGACTGCTATGGCACGCTCATCGACTGGGAGGGCGGGATCGCCGAGGCGTTCGTCCGCGCGGCGCGGGAGGACGGCATCGATTTGCGACCCGAGGAGATCCTCCGCGCGTACGCGCTCATCGAGCCGGTCGTCCAGCGCGAGCACTTCCGCCTCTACAGCGACGTCCTCACGGAGACCGCCACGCGCGTCGCCCACGCCCTCGGTTGGGCTCTCGCGTACGAGCGCGGCACTTTCCTGGTGACGTCGATCGCGTCGTGGAAACCCTTCCCCGATACGAACGCCGCACTCGAGCGCCTGCGCGACGCCGGCTACAAGCTCGGGATCCTCTCCAACGTCGACGACGATCTTCTCTCCTCGACCCGGCGGCATTTCACGGTCGATTTCGACTTGATCGTTACCGCGCAACAGGTCCACTCCTACAAACCGGCGCACGCGCACTTCCTGAAGGCGAAGGAGAAGATCGGCGGCCAGCACTGGCTCCACGCCGCGCAGAGCAACTTCCACGACATCGCGCCGGCGAACGCCCTCGGTATCCCGAGCGCGTGGGTGAATCGTCACGGCGAGACCGGTGGCGCGACGCCCACGCACGAAGTACGGGACATGGCCGGGCTGGCGGACTTGCTGACCTAGCCGGCACGGCCGGCTGCGCTGGTTGCTCCGCCTTGCGGCACGTCTCCCAGCTGCGGAGACGGCGAAGGACCTTCTCCGTTGCGTGCTGGAAGGTCCTTCGCTGTCTACGCACCTATAAGGATGACACCGGTTTCTGCCGCGCAGCTCCTAGCCGGCACGGCCGACAGCGCTGGTGGCCAAGCCTCGGCACGCCACTCGCCCAAGGCTCGCTTTCTACCGCGACACCAGGTGCGTGTGGAATGGCCGATCGTGTAGATTCGATTGAGCATAGTTGGTTGGCGTTGACGGTTGGCGGTTGACGGTGGAGACAGCGACGAGGTCGCGGGCTCGATCGACTCCCGCCAACCGTCAACCGCCAACCGCCAACCACGATGCCGTCCTACTACGCCGAACACGCGCAGCAGCTCAAACGTGATCTCGCCCGCGAGATTCCGGTCGAGGTCTTGCGCGAGCTTCACGAGAAGCGGCCGCTGCTGCACGCGCTGATCGCACTCGCGAACTTCGGCGCGCTCATCGGCAGCGGCGTCGCAATCGTGATGCTCGACCGCTGGTACTTCTGGCTGCCGTTCGCCTTCGTCGCGGGCTTCGCCGTGTTCAACTGCACGGTCCTGCTGCACGAGGTCGTGCACCGCGCGGTGCTCGAGAAATCATCCGAGCGCGGCTACCGCATCCTGGGGCTTCTCTACGCCATCCCGAGCGGCATCTCGTCTTCCCAATTCACGCGCTGGCATCTGGATCACCACGCCGGACTCGGCTCCGATGAAGAGGATCCGAAGCGCCACTACCTCTCGCCGAAGATCAACGCACGCTGGCTGAAGGTGCTGTACTTCACCCCGGCCCTCTTTCCGATTTACTTTCGTGCCGCCGCGAAGGAGACGTCATCGTACGAGCCGGCGCTGCGCCGGCGCATCGCGCGGGAGCGCCTCGCCACGATCGCCTTCCAGCTCTCGATTCTCGGCGCGATCGCCTGGATCGGCGGCTGGGCCATCGCGTGGAAGCTCTACATCGTCCCGATTTTCTTCGTTTTCCCGATCGCCTTCGCGTTGAACCGCCTCGGCCAGCACTACGACATCGACCCGCGCGATCCCGCGAAATGGTCGACGCTCGTGAGGGGCTCCTGGTTCTGGACGCCGGTGTTTCTCTACTCGAGCTACCACCTCGAGCATCACTACTTCCCGGGCGTGCCGTTCTACAACCTGCCGCGGCTGCAGAAGCTGCTCCTGCCGTTCTACGAGAAGCGCGGCATCGTCGCGCACTCGTACGGCGATCTGGTGTGGAGGTACATCGTGATGAACCGCAAGCCGCACACGCTGTGGGAAGAAGTGCCGGCCGGCACGCCCGTCACCACCGAATGATGCGCAGGGTCGCGGCCGGCCTGCTCCTCGCGGCGCTCTTCGCAGGCGGTGTGCGCCTCTCGGTCCTTCGCCTCCTCCTGCCGCCACATCGTCCGCCCGACACGTCCGCGCCTCCGGGTGCGATCGATCGCAAGCCATTGCGCTTCGCGAACGACCCCGTTCCCGCGGAAGTGCTGCAGTTTCTCGCCCGCGTCCGCGCGGAGACGAAGGAAGGGGAGCGCATCGCCTTGTTGATGGCGCCCCCACACGACGGTTGGAGCTACACGCACTGGCGCGCGAGCTATCTGCTCGCGGGACGGATGGTGATCACGCCGATGACGCTCGTCGAGCCGGAGACGCCGCCGGACGTGGTCGCGCTCTGGAGCACCGGCTGGGGGCATCCACGCTACGAGATCGTGTGGGCGGACGCGAACAGCGCGCTGCTGAGGCGGAAGCCGTGACGTTCACGCCGCTCCTGCTCGTGGGCGTTCTGCTCTACGGCATCCCGCTCGCGCTGTCACTCGATCCGCGTTTGCGCGGCGGGCTCTTTGACGCGCGCCTGAACGGCGCGACCCTGGCCGGCGCGTCGTTCCTCCTCGGCGCGGGCGCGGCCGGGCTGCACCTGTTTGTCTTGTCGGTGATGCACGTGCCGTGGACGCGGACGTCGGTGGTGCTGTCGATGATCCCGCTGTTCGCGATCGCGCTCATCGTGGTCAGCCGGCGCGCCCCTGTCATCCTGAGCCGCGAAGACGGCGAAGGACCGCCCTCCGACGGAGCGGGGAGCGTTCCTGCCACGAGATCCTTCGCCGTCTCCGCGGCTCAGGGTGACAGGGCGTCCGCACTCCCGGACCTCCTCACCATCGCCTTCGTCGTCGCTTACGCGATCTTTGCGCTCTGGGCGCCTCCATATGAGTGGGACTTCTACGGGATCTGGGGTCTGAAGGCGCGCTGGTTCTTCGAGATGCGGGGCATGGATTGGGCGACCGTGCCGCATGTCGGCAAGGCCGACTACCCGGTGCTCATGCCGCTGCTGTTCGACTTCGTGGCGGTCGTGACGAAGAGCTGGAACGATCGCGCCTTCGGCTGGATCTACGTCTGCCTCTGCGCCTCCGTGCTGGCCATCGCACGGGGCATGTTCGGGGAAGAGGTGAAGCACCCCGCGCTGGCGACGCTCGCGATCGCGTTCCCGACGCTCAACCTCTGGATCGGCCTCGCGGAAGCGGGCGTGATGGCGTTCGGCTGCGCCGGCCTGCTCTTCATCCGGCGAGGCTCGATCACGCTCGGTGCGGTTCTCCTCGGGCTCGCCGCGTGGTCGAAAAACGAAGGTCTGGCCCTGATGGCAGTCTCCGCAATCGCGCTGTTCATCGCGACGCGCAGCCTCCGCAGAGTGATCCGGCTCTGGCCCGCGATCGCGATCATCGCGCCGTGGATGATCACCCGCAGCGTGTTGAAGCTCTCGACCGATTTCATGGAAGGCTCGACGACGCAGCGCGTCTTCGAGCGCCTCGGCAATCCATCCGAGGTCGTGAAGGCGTTCGTGAACGCACCGCCGGATCAGCCGTGGTTCTGGCTCGCCGTGCTCCTCGCCGTGCTCCTGTTCATCCGGGATGCGATTCGTCGCGAGGCCTTTCTCCTCGTCGCGGTGGCACTGCAGCTCGGATTGATGTTCGCGCAGGCTCTGGCGACGACGTGGGATTTCGCGGCGCACGTGAGCCTCACCCTGAACCGTCTCCCACACCAGATCGCGCCCGCGGCAGGATTCCTCGCGGCGGTCGTGTTGATGCGGGCTAGGCGAGGGCGTTGACGCATGGGACCTAGGAGACGAATGGGACGAATGGGGAGCTACCCATTCGTCCCATGGGTCCCATTCGTCCCATGGGTCCCATTCGTCCCATGGGTCCCATCGGTCCTAGGAAAGCTCTTTGAAGGCCTTCTCCATCCTCCGGATCGCCTCCGCGGCCTCGTCCATCGAGAGATTGAGCGGCGGACGGAAGCGCGCGGAGCGCGAGCCCGAGGCCAGCACGAGCATGTTCTGCTGCATGAACGCCGCGAGGGCTTTCTTGCGCGTGTCGCCGTCCGGCAGATCGAAGGCGCACATCAGGCCGCGGCCGCGCACGTTGGAGACGAGCTTCGGGAACTCGGCCTGGAATCGATTCAGCTCGCCGAGGAAGTACGCCCCGACGCTGGCGGCGTTGTCGACCAGCTTCTCCTCGTCGATGATCTCGAAGTGGCGCTGCGAACGGACCATGTCCGTCAGATTGCCGCCCCACGTCGAATTGATGCGTGAGGAGAGCTTGAAGACGTTGTCGTCGATGTCCAAGATACGGTCGTTCGACGCGAACCCGCACACCTGCGTTTTCTTGCCGAAGGCGAACAGGTCCGGCTCGATGCCGTAGTGCTGGAAGGCCCACATCTTTCCGGTGATGCCGACCCCCGACTGGACCTCGTCGAAGATGAGCATCATCTCGTTTTCGTCGCAGAGCTGGCGGACGGCGCGGAAGAACTCGGGACGGAAGTGGTTGTCGCCGCCCTCTCCCTGGATCGGCTCCATGATGAACGCGGCGATGTCGTCCTTGCGGTCGTGCAGGAACTGTTTCGCCTGATCGAGCGCGACCTTCTCGCGCTGCTCGGCGTCTCGCAGGGACTGCTCGCTCACCGGGAAATCGAGCTTCGGGTTGTCGACGCGCGGCCAGTCGAACTTCGGGAAGTAGTCCGTCTTCGTGGGGTCGGTGTTCGTCAAAGAGAGGGTATACCCGCTGCGGCCATGGAAGCAGTGCCTCAGGTGCATGACCTGCTGGCCCTTCACTTCCTTGTACCCCTTTCTGAAGTTCTTGCGAACCTTCCAGTCGAATGCGGCCTTGATCGCGTTCTCGACGCCCATGGCGCCCCCTTCGACGAAGAAGAGATGCTTGCCGAAGCTCGGCGGCACGGCGAGACGGGCGAACGTCTCGACGAACTCGGCCATGTAGGTCGTGTAGATGTCGGAGTTCGCCGGCTTGTTGATCGAGGCGTCCGCGAGACGCTCGCGGAACTCCGGCGTGTCGGCCTTGGGGTGGTTGTAGCCGATGGGGCAGGACGCGAAGTTGGTGAAGAAGTCGAGGATCTTCCCTTTGCCGCGGGCGTCGAACAACCACGAGCCCTGCGACTTCCGGAGGTCCATGACGATTTCGTAGCCGTCCGCGAGCATGTGGCGCTCGAGGACGTTGTGGACCTCCGCCGGCTGGATGTGGAGCCGGCGATCCGTGATGGTGGAGACGGTCATATTGGTTCTTGCTCCTTACTCTGGGTGAGAGAACGGCCGGGGCGGTGGCCAGGCCCGTGATTCTATCGTCTGAGTCGTCGAGTCGTCGAGTCGCCGAGTCGCCGAGTCGCCGAGTCGCACGGTCTCAGAGTCTCACAGTCTCATAGGGTTCCTCTGACACTATGAGACTGTGAGCCTATGAGGCTCCTCGGCGACTCGACCGCTCGACGACTGGACGACTGGACGACTCGACGACTCGACGACTCGTCGACTCGTGATAGAACACCCCCGTTGTCGAACGCACAGGAGACTCCAATGAAAGAAATCGTCATCCTCGGCGGCGTCCGCACGCCGATCGGCTCGTTTCAGGGGACGCTCTCGTCCCTCCCCGCGCCCCGCCTCGGCGCCATCGCCATCAAATGCGCGCTGGAGAGCGCCGGCGTCTCGCCGGAGCAGGTTGAGCAGGTCATCATGGGCAACGTCCTGCAGGGCGGCATCGGACAGGCGCCCGCGCGTCAGGCTGGCATCTACGCCGGCATCCCCGTCAGCGCCGGCGCGGTGACGGTCAACAAGGTCTGCGGCTCGGGCATGAAAGCCGTGATGTACGCGGCGAACGACATCCGCTGCGGCGAATACGACCTCGCGATCGCCGGCGGCATGGAGTCGATGTCGAACGCGCCCTATGCGCTCCCCCAGGCCCGCGGCGGCTATCGCATGGGCAACGGCAAGATGATCGACCTCATGATCCACGACGGCCTGTGGGACCCGTACGGGGACAAGCACATGGGCAACTGCGCGGAGACATGCGTGACGAAGTACGCCTTCACGCGCGAGCAGCAGGACGAGTTCTCTCTCGAGTCCTATCGCCGCGCTCAGGACGCCACGAAAACCGGGAAATTCAAGAAGGAGATCGCCATCGTCGAGATGGAAGGGAAGAAGGGCAAGACCGTCGTCATCGACGACGAGGAGCCGTTCGCCGCGCCGCTCGACAAGATGAGCAAGCTCAAGCCGGCATTCGCGAAGGAGGGCGGCACGGTCACAGCGGCCAACGCGTCGAAAATCAACGACGGCGCCGCCGCTCTGGTCGTCACCTCGGCCGACTACGCGCAAGAGAACGGTCTGAAGCCGCTCGCGCGGATCATCGCCCAGTCGACCGCCGCGCAGGAGCCGGAGTGGTTCACGACCGCGCCCACCAAGGCCATCGACATCGTGCTGCGCCGTGCGAACATGACCGTGGACGACATCGATCTCTTCGAGATCAACGAGGCCTTCGCGGCCGTGGCGCTCGCCGCGATGAAGGACGCAAACATCCCCCACGAGAAGCTCAATGTGCACGGAGGGGCGGTTGCTCTCGGCCATCCGATCGGTGCCAGCGGCGCACGCATCCTGGTCACGCTGATCCACGCGCTGCAGGATCGCGGTCAGAAGCGCGGACTCGCGGCGATCTGTATCGGCGGCGGCGAAGCCGCGGCGATGATCGTCGAAGTCCATCCGTGACGTCCCGTAAGGCGGAGCAATCAGCGCAGCCGGCCGTGCCGGCTCAGGATGACACCCTCATGGATGCAACGGCTAGCCGAGCTCGTCTCGCTGCTTTGTGACCATGGCGCCGCGGCGGCTCGCCGACGTCCGGCGCTTTCCCGGGTCATCGTTGAGGAGCAGCGGTGAAGCAAGCGAGCCTCCGGCCTGCTGAAGACCGCATAGCTATTTGCGAGACACCACACTAAAATCCATCACTCCACACCATGTCCATCGCAGCGGCTAACGCATCGGTCATCGAGCGGGACGTCGTCCTGGCGGTCGATGACAACGAGCAGAACCTGCAGCTGCTCGAGGAGTACCTCTGGAGCTGGGGCTACGACGTCGTGCTCGCGCGCGACGGACGCGAGGCTGTCGATCTCTATCCGCGCCACAACCCTGCGATCATCGTCCTCGACGTCATGATGCCGAACATGGACGGCTACGAGGCCTGCCGTCTGATCAAGGGCTCGCCGGCAGGACGAACGATCCCCATCCTCATGCTCACCGCGCTCACGGGCACGGACGACAAGATCCGGGCGCTGGAAGCGGGTGCCGACGACTTCCTCAACAAGCCCATCAATCGGGACGAGCTACGCACCCGCATCCGCTCGCTGATCCGGATCCGCAACCTCCGCAAGGAGCTCGACTCGAGCGAGAACATCATCATGACGCTGACCAGCGCGCTCGAGAGCAAGGACGCGCGCACGATGGGGCACGTGCACCGCGTCGCCGCGTACTCCGCGCATCTATGCGACAAGCTCGGCATGTCGCCGGACGAGAAGGAGACGATCATCAAGGGGGCGCTGCTGCATGACGTCGGCATGATCGGAGTCCCCGATCATCTGCTCGGGACGACGCCCGCGACGGACGAAGAGCGCGACCACATCGCCGATCACACGCGGATGGGCGCTTCCATCCTCGAGCCGATGATGACCTTCCGGCAGTTCGTGCCGATCGTCCGCTGGCATCACGAGCGCTTCGACGGCCAAGGCTATCCCGATGGCCTGAAGGGCGACGAGATCCCACTCGAAGCGCAGATCGTCGGGATCGCCAACCGCTTCGACGAGATCCATCACGAGTCCGGGCTCAGCGAGGACGAGGCGATGCGCCAGCTCGTCCGCGAGGCGGAGGCGGGAGCATTCGCGTTCGATCTGCTGCGCTTCTTCGCTTCGTCTCTCGATGAAGAGATCCCGAAAGCCGCGACGACGCTGCACATGGGTCCGCGCCCGGAGCCGAAGGCGCGGGTGCTGTGCGTCGACGACAACCCGATGAACCGCGAGTTGGTGACGGCCACGCTGGAGGGAGCGAACATGGATCTCGTCGTCGCCACCAACGCGGCCGAGGCGTTCGCGGAGCTCGAGCGCGGTGTCGTGGACGTCGTCATCCTCGACCTGATCGCGGGCGAGGCTCAGGGCACGTCCACGCTGAAGGCCCTGCGCGCGGATGGGCGCTGGGAGTTCCTGCCGATCATCGTGCTCACGTCGCACCGGAACAACGCCATGCGCCAGGAGGCGATCGTGGCCGGAGCGGATGACTTCATCAACTACCCGCTGAACCGCCTGGAGCTCGTGACGCGCATCCATTCACTGCTGAGGATCCGCGAGTATCACGCGGACCTCGAGCAGACCCAGAACGTGATCTGCGCGCTGGCGCTCGCCCTCGAGGCGAAGGATCGCTACACGCGCGGGCATTCCCAACGCGTCGGCGATCTCGCCCGCACGTTCGCCCTCCGCGTCGGCCTCGCCGAGGAGATGGCCGAGCGCATCCGCATCGCCGGCCTGCTCCATGACATCGGGAAGATCGCCGTGCCCGAGAGGCTGCTGAACAAGAAGGGGCCCCTGACACGCGAAGAGTTCCTCCGCGTGATCGACCATCCGGTGATCGGCGAAGAGATGGTCCGTCCCCTGACGACGCTCGCCGCGGTCCTCCAGCTCATCCGCCATCACCACGAGCGCTTCGACGGGCGCGGGTATCCGGACGGCCTGCGCGGAGAACAGATCCCTTACGAAGTGCGCCTCCTGTCGGTCGTCGACGCCTACGACGCGCTCACGTCGCATCGCGCCTATCGCCCCGCGCCGCTCAGCCACGAGGCCGCGATGTCCACGCTCCGCCGCGAGGCCGCGGGCGGCAAGTGGGACCCGGTCATGGTCGACCAGTTCGCGGCGATGCTCGGCGCGACGGCACCGGCGTGGGACGAGATCTCGCTGCCGGCACCGGTGCTGAATCTGGCGTGAGGTTGCTGGTTGCGAGTTGCGGAGCCTTCCCGGGTCGGGAAGCACGTCCTCGATGTCCGCGGCGCGGTCGGAAGGAGTCCCGGGGCACCGTGTTGCGCCGCCAATGCTATCGTTCCCGCCCATGTCGACATTCATTCCGTGGAACAGCCAGGCTCTCGATGTCTGGGCCGGCAAATACGCCTCCGGAAAATTCGTCGACCTGAACGGCCGGAAGACCCATTACATCGAGAAGGGAGAAGGAGACCCGGTCATCCTTCTGCACGGCTTCTTTTTCGATTCCTATCTCTGGGCGGAGAACATCGATGCACTGGCCCGGCACTTCAGGGTCTACGCGCTCGACCTCTGGGGTGCGGGATACAGCACCCGCGAACCGCTGGACTACGGGTACCCCCTGTTTTCCGAACAGCTATTGCGGTTCATGGACAGGCTCGGCATTCAGCGCGCATCCCTGGTGGGTCAGTCCATGGGCGGCGGTACAGCCATCCACTTCTGCGTGCAACACAGGGAACGGGTCGAGAAGCTGTTGCTGGTCGCCGTCGCCGGATTGCCCAACCCGCTGCCGCTGATGGCGAGGTTCTTCAACTTGCCTGGAGTCGGAGAGCTCTTTCTCGGCTTGAATACGGATGCCATCAGGAAGAGAGGGCTCGCCGATTCGTTCATCCACGACAGGAGCCTCATCACCGACGGCTATTTCGAGCATGTCACCAGAGCCCAGAAGATCCAGGGCTCCACGAAAGTGGGGATGACCATCCTGCGCAAGCGATTCTTCGGCACGCTGAGCGACGAGATCCATCGTCTGGCCGGCATGGACGTCCCGGTGCTTCTCGTCTCCGGCAGAGAAGACCGATCCATCCCCCTGCGCGTCGGACAGGAGATGCACCGCATCCTCGCAGACTCTCGCCTCGAGATTCTGGACAGGGCAGGGCATGTCCCCAACTTCGAGCGTGCCGAAGAGTTCAATCGGCTGGCGGTCGATTTCCTGCGCGGGCGGGACGCTTCATGATCTTCACCACATCGTCGATCGGCAACGCCTTCACCTTCCCCACATCCGTCGCCTTGAACAGCGAGTTGTAGATCGCCTCCTCCGTTGCCTCGATGGTGGCGAGAAACAGCGGTGACATGTCGTCGTTCTTCATCGTCGCCGGGCCGCGATGCGTCGAGAACGCGATCGCGTAGTCCCCGCTGCCGTTCGTCATTGCCGCACCGGTCCGCGCGAGGCCGGCCATCGCCCGAGCACCCATTCGTTCGAGATTGCGCGCCTCGACGGGTGCATCCGTGGCGATGACGATCATGATCGAGCCGTCGGCGTTCTCGAGCTCATTCTTCAGGTAGTACTTGCCGAGTGCGCGTCCGACCGGGACACCATCAATGGCGAGAATGCCGCCGTAGTTCGTCTGTACGAGCACGCCCACCGCCCACCCACCCAGGTCCGCCGGCAGCTTGCGCGACGACGTGCCGATGCCTCCCTTCCAGCCGAAGGCGATGGTGCCCGTGCCCGCGCCGACGCTCCCCTCTTCCACCGCGCCGGTGGTCGCACTCTTCAGCGCCGCGAAGACCTCCTCGCGTCCGACGTGCCGTCCGCGGATGTCATTGAGCTGGCCGTCGTTCGTCTCCCCGACGACGACGTTGATCGAGCGCACGTCCTCATTGCCCGGCGACGCGAGCATCCAGTCGATGAGCGCATCCGCCACGCGCGGCACGTTCAGCGTCGACGTCAACGCAATCGGCGACTCGATCTCCCCGAGCTCTTCGATCTGGGTCGATCCCATCAACTTCCCGAAGCCGTTGCCGACGAACACCGCGCCCGGCACCTTCTCGCGGAAGAGGTTGCCGCCGTGCGGCAGGATGACGGTGACGCCCGTGCGGACGTCGTCGTCTTTGATGACCGTCGCCTGTCCCACCCGCACGCCCGCGACGTCCGTGATCGCGTTCAGCGCGCCCGGCGGTAGAACGCCCGGAGCGATGCCGACATCGCGGGGGCGGGGGCGGGGCTCCGCGGCGACGACGGACACCACGACGACGGTGAGCAACGCGAGGCGCTTCAGCATGGCCACCATGATGCCGCATCTCACGCTCACGGCGCCGTCCGGGACATCACCCCCCGCTCGCAAGCGGCAGAGTGCGGTTGCATGCGGTATCCGCCTTCGCGAGGGACCACCGCCTTGACTCTGTATAGACATCCGTCTATACTGGCAGACGCGATGGCACAACGAGCAAAAATCTTCACGAACGGTGGCAGTCAGGCGGTTCGGCTTCCGAAGGCGTGCCGGTTTCCCGCCGATCAGCGCGAAGTTCTCGTCCGGCGTGTGGGGAGGCGCGTCATCCTCGAGCCGGCGGATGAGTGGAGCAGTGAGTTCGTCGGAGCGCTCGGCGCCTGGAGCGATGACATCGAACGTCCACGGGCAATGCCGATCTCGAAGAAGAAGGATCCTTTCGAGTGAAGCCGACCTTGATGCTCGACACGGATACTGTGAGCTTCGCCCTACGCGGTCAAGGCCGTGTCGCTGAGCGCATTCTCGAGCACCGCCCCTCGGAAATCTGTATCAGTGCCGTTACGCTGGCGGAATTGCGGTACGGAGCTGCACGTCGCAACTCCGTCACGCTTCACGACCTCATCGACGCGTTCACCGCGAACGTGGCCGTCATGCCGTTCGACGAATCCTGCGCCGCGCATTTCGGGGTCATCGCAAGCGAGCTGGCGAAGCGCGGCTCGCCCATCGGCGAATATGACGCGCTCATTGCCGCACATGCTGTTGCCCTGGAACTGACGCTCGTGACGAACAACGTCAAACATTTCTCTCGCGTCGCAGGATTACGCGTGAAGAATTGGTTTTAGTGTCGTCTCACGCGAGCTGTCGTCTCACGCGAGCCTCCAGCGTGCTGAAGACCGCGATACACTCCCCCGCCCACGGATGCTCGTCCTCCAGGATCCTCTACGTCAGACCGATCTCCCGCGCGGATGCGTGGCCACGATCGGGAACTTCGACGGGATGCACGTCGGACATCAGCAGATCGTCCGGGGCGTCGTCGAGCGCGCCCGCGAGCTCGGGCGGCCGTCGGCGGTCGTCACCTTTCATCCCCATCCCCTGGCCATCGTCGCGCCGGACCGCGTCCCGAAGCAAATCCTCACCCTCGCCCAGAAGGAAGAGCTGTTGCGGGCGATGGACGTCGACGCCATGCTGGTCGTGCCGTTCACGCACGAGTTCTCCAGCTGGACCGCCGACCGCTTCATCGCCGAGTTTCTCGTCGGCGCGCTGCAGGTGAAGGAAGTGCGCATCGGCCGGGACTTCTGTTTCGGCGCGGGACGCGAGGGGAACCTGGCGAAGCTCACCGCCGCGGGCGTGCAGTTTGGCTTCGACGTCATGGGTGTCGACGACGTGAAGGTCCGCGGGATCCGCGTGTCGAGCTCGCTCGTGCGGGACGCCATCGGCAAAGGCGCCCTGCGCGTCGTCACGCTGGCCCTCGGGCGCACGTTCTTCGTCGACGGCCGCGTCGCCACCGGCCGCCGCCTCGGGCGAAAGATGGGCTTCCCCACGGTCAACGTGGATCCCGCGAACGAGCTCTATCCCGAGGGGGGCGTGTTCGTGACCACGTGCCGGTTCGAGAGCTTCGACCGCTCGTTCGAGGGCGTGACCAACATCGGTGTCCGCCCGACGCTCTACGAGAACTACGCGCGGACGATCGAGAGCCACATCCTCGACTTCGACTCCAACGTCTACGGCGACACGGTGAGGCTCTACTTCCACGCCCTCCTGCGCCGCGAGCAGCAGTTCCGATCCGCGCTGGAGCTGACGAACCAGATCCGCCAGGACATCGCACGCTCGCGGATGTACTTCCTGCGGCACGCAGGGTCGTGAGCGGTTGGCGGTTGGCGGGGGAGCCCGGCCTCCGAGACCGCACGTTCGGGCACCGTTCCACCAATCCTGAGCGACGAGGTTTGGCGGTTGACGGTTGGCGGAAGGGCCGTCCCCGAGCGCGCAGGTGAATGCACGCGTCCCCCCGCCAACCGCCAACCGCCAACTGCCAGCCGCCCCCATTGCTCCTTCCTCGCTGCGCTCGTCAGGATTAGACTCCGCCAGCTCAGCATGACCGACCCGGTTCTCGCGCTCCTCCTGCTTGCGACGTTCTTCGCCGCGCTCACGGCGGCCTCGTGGTTCCGTACGCTCGATGCCGCGCTATGGCGCGAGGCGCGCGTCCCGCTGATCGCCGGTGCAATCTCCGGGGCGATCCTGCACTTTCTGCAGAACGCGATCGCAACCGGCGTGATCCTCACCGTTGCCGCGGTCTACGTCCGCCTGACGGGACGCGAGAGTGAACCGACCGACGGAATGATCCTCGGCGCGATGACCGGCGGAGCCGCGGCCGTGCCTCTGACGATCCTCGATGCCGACCGCGCGCTGCTGTACCTCTCGTCCTGCATTCTCGCCGGTGCCCTCGCCGGCTATGGCATCACGTTCGGACTCACGCACGTGCGCGAGAAACCGCGCCAGCTCTTCGTCGACGCCGTCACGGCCGCGCTCGCGGTCGGGGCCGCAGCGCTCCCCGTAATCGTCGTGCGCGGCCGCATCTCCGAGCGCCACGTCGCCATCGCGGCCGTTGCATCCGTACCGCTCCTCGTGATCCTCACCGTCTTCAGGCAATGGCCGGCGATCCGCACGGAGCTGCGGCATGAAGCCGCCCTCGGCGTCATCGACGAAGAAGACGCCCACCCCACCTCGCACCCGCTACGCCGCCTGGGGCGCGCGGGCTGGCACGATGCGGGAGCGCACCGGGAGTTCGTCCGCATCGCAAACAAGATCGCGCTGCGCAAGCGGCAGCAGCGCGGCCGCTCCGCGGATGTCGCTCGGCTGTATCAGCTCGAGGTCATCAAACTGCGCATGGAGCTGCAGGCGATGACGCGGATCGACCGGGCCATGCGCGCGGATGGCGAACTGCGCGTGAGCGAGTGAGTGGTCCCGTGGCCCGTGGCCCGTGGCCCGTGGCTGGGTCGCCAGTGGCAGGTTGCAGTTGTCACTGGCCACTGACCACCGGCTACTGGCTACTCCACGGGCTACCTACCGGCTACTGGCCACGGGCAACGGGCAACCAACTCGTCCCGACAGGTACAATGGCTTCGAATGCGCGCGCGCACGCTCCTCGTCCTTCTCGCTCTGTCGGCCTGTCCTCTTTTCGCCCAGAAACCTCCGAACTTCCAGTTCATCCCGGGGCCGAAACCGGGAGGCGGCGAAGTGAAGGTCACCGTCACCGAGGGCGGCGTCACCGAGATCCAGAAAGACGAGTACTCCATCTCCCAGGGCGGGGTGACGATCGAGTACCAGGACATCAAGCTCGTCGCCTACAAGGTCACGTACAACTACCGTACGAAAGACGTGGTCGCCGAGGGCAACGTCATCGTCGACCAGGGACCGACGCGCATCACGGCCAGTCAGGCGATGTACAACCTCAACTCAAAGACCGGCACGTTCTTCAACGCCACCGGCACGATGGATCCGTCGATGCACTTCTCCGGCGATCGCATCGAGAAAGTCGACGAGGACAGCTACCGGCTGACCAATGGCGTCTTCACCTCGTGCGACCTGGACCGCCCGGCGTGGTCGTTCCACATCGGCAACGCGGACGTGACGCTCGATGACTACGCGCACATGCGTGACGTCTCGTTTCGCGCGCGCAATCTGCCGATCTTCTATACGCCGCGGTTGATCTGGCCGACGAAGCGCGATCGCTCGCAGGGATTCCTGATCCCGCGCGCGAAGCTCACCGACAAGTTCGGGACGCGACTCGAGACCGGCTACTTCATCCCCTTCGGCGAGTCATGGGACGCGACGCTCTACGCGGACGTCAGCGAGAAGAAGTACTTCGGTGGCGGCGTGGAGATGCGCTACGTTCCGAACGAGAACGTGAAGATCGGCGACTTTCGGGCGCGCTTCGTCAACAACGCGCCGGAGAAGCGCCTCGAGTGGAAGTACGAGTTGCGCCACGCGCAGGAGAACCTGCCCGGAGGCTTCCGCGGCGTGGTCGACGTGCAGGATTACTCGCGCCTCGACTTCTTCCGGGAGTACGACGACGACACGCGCGTACTGACGCTGTCGAACATCTATTCGTCGGCGTACCTGACGAAGAACCGGCCGAAGTACTCGCTGAACATCCTCGCCGACCGGCGGGACTACGAGTTGCTGCAGCCCGATCCCGAGCGCCAACCGGGCGAGCCGCTGCGTTTCGTCACGGCCCGGCAGCGGTACGAGCAGCTCCCATCGCTGCAGTTCCGCATGTTCCCGCAGCGCCTCGGACGGACGCCGTTCTATTTCACGATGGAGTCGTCGTCGTCGCAACTCCGGACCGGGTCCGTCGACCCGAGCGGCGTGCGCACGGTCGACGCCTCCTACCTGCGCACGGACATCTTCCCGACGCTCTCGATGCGCCTGCGCACGCCGCAGTGGTTCTCGATCAAGCCGCAGCTCGCCGTGCGACAGACGGTGTACTCCGCGAGTCAGCAGCTCGTGTGCGACAGCCCCGCGGCGCCCGCCGAGTGCGCGGCATGCGCGGTGAATCCGAACCTTCCGATCTGCACGCGTCGCGAGCTGCGCGATGACGAGGGCGTGTCCCGTTTCTACGCACAAGGACAGGTGGAGCTCGTAGGGCCATCGCTGTCGAAGGTGTTCAATCGCGCGGCCGGCGGCTTCTCGCGCTTCAAGCACGTCATCGAGCCGCGCGTGCGATACATCTACACGACCGACGTCGAGAACCAGGCCGAGATCGCGCGCTTCGACACGGTCGACACGCCGTTCCTCCCGATCGTTCAGGATTCCGTGGAGTATTCGCTGACCCAACGTCTCATCGGGAAGGAGGCGGGCGAGGGCGGGAACCCGCGCGAGGTGCTCTCGTTCGCTCTGCGGCAGAGCGTCGCCCTCTCCGACCCCTTCGAGCGCGCCGGCACGGCCACCTCCTCGTTCAGCGAACATCGCTTCACGCCGCTCATCGCAACCCTTCGCTTCAATCCGTATCAGTCGGTCACCCTCGATGCGAACGCGACCTTCGGAAACGTGTCCCATCAGGCGGACTCGATGAGCCTCTCCGCGAACCTCGTCGGCACGGGCGATCGCGCCGACAAGTACCTCGGCTTCACGTACTTCGCGTCGTTCGATACACCGGGAACGAACAACGGGCGGAGCCAGATCCGGCTGAACAGCGGATCCTCGCTCGTGCGCGACCGCATCCGCGCGGACGTCCAGCTCAACTACGACGCAACGGAGAACCGCTTCCTCGAGCAGCGGTACCTCACGGGCTGGGTGGGGTCGTGCTATGGTCTGGCCGTCGAGTACCGCCGGTACGAAGTGTTCGCCGGGTCCGGCTTCGAGAACCGTTCCAGCTACGGGATCGCCGTGACGCTGAAGAACGTCGGCACGATCGGAAGCCACTGATTGAGAATTCGGACGTTAGTCGTGTTTGCGCTCGTCGCGCTCGCGGCGTGCAGGGACCATGAGGCCGAGGCCGCCGCGGTGACGAAGCAGTATCTCGTCGAGATGCGGGCGGCGATCGCGCGTTACAAGGCCGAGACGGGGCGATACCCCGACAGCCTCGACGATCTCGTCCCCAACTATTTGCGCAAGATCCATCCCGATCCGCTCACGCATGCTGCCGACTGGCGTGTCACCATCGAGGAGACTGTCCAGCCGAGCTCCGACTTCCAGACCACGACCGCGGCGGCGCCGACGTCGGTCGTAATCGACGTCCACAGCAGCGCCCCCGGAACGGACCGCAACGGCGTGCCCTACGCGAACTACTGACATGCCGAACGTCTACACGTTCAAGGATTTCGAGGGCAGCAGCCATCGCATCCTCCTCGAGCTGATCCGCCGGCACCGCCCGCGTGGCGGCACTCTGCTCGACCTCGGCGCCGCCGGGGGCGAGCTCGGCTCCGCGATCCGCGATCACTTCGATCGCACGGTCGGCTTCGAGTACAACGTCGACTGCGTCGGGGATCTCGTCGGCCGTTTCGATCAGGTCGTGATCGCGGACCTCGAGCGCGTCAAGCAACTCCCGCACGGCGCCAGCGCAATCGTTCTCGCGGACGTGATCGAGCACCTCCGCAACCCGGCCCAGACGCTGGGACTCGTGCGCGATGCCCTCGCGGAGGACGGACATGCGTTCATCTCCGTTCCCAACATCGCCAACATCACCGTCCGCCTCGGCCTGCTCTTCGGGATCTTCGAATACCGCGACCGGGGCATCCTCGATCACACGCATCTGCGCTTCTACACCGTGCGCACCATCCGCCGGGAGATCGAGACTGCCGGCTTCCGCATCGAAGAGATCCGCGGCTCGTCCGTCCCGGTCCGCCTGATTGCCGGCCGCTGGGTGCCGGAGCTTCTGTTGCGCGTCGGCGAGCGCATCCTGACCTGGCTCACGCACATCTGGCGGGGCCTGTTCGCGTATCAGGTGATTCTGGTGGCGGTGAAGAAGTAGCCGGTCATCTGGCGATGCGAAATCACCACTCCGTTTTCTCCAGCACACGGCGCGCAGCGGTAGCGACGAATTCGTCGGTCTGATCGCCGATCTCCTCAACCGCCTGGTTGATCGCGTCCGTTACTTCATCAGGAGCATGGCGGGCGATGTACTCTCGCAACGCGGCGCTGAATACCTCGCTTCGCGACCGTCTCGTTCGTCGCGCAAACCGCTCGACCTTCTCGAATACATCATCGGGCACGGAGACCGCCGTCTTCATACCGGCAGTATGACCACTGTCCGGACGCCCTGACAAGCCGTACAGGCAGGAGCGTCAGTGGCGATCCGCCGGCGCTCCAGTACGCTCGCGATGGCGAGCAATCCCGCGAGGGACTCTCCTCGACCTCGGCGCCGCCGGGGGGCGAGCTCGGCTCCGCGACTACGCTGCGAACCTGATGATCTCCAGCTCCGCGGAGGCGTCTGCACCCGCGAGCAATTCGTCCACGCGTGCAAGGGTCGCATCATCGAGCAGGTACTCGACACACTGTTCGCACTGGCGAACCGGAAGGTCCTTGATGATCACGATGGAATGGTCAGCGATTTTGAATGGGAGGTCCGTGGTGATCGCGTCCAACGCGGCTCCGCAGACTCGGCATGTCATCAACGGTTCCTCCTCGTCCTGAGATCGGGCATCCAGTCTGCCCACGTCGGCCGGTAGGCGGTCACGACACGAACATTGTCTCCCAAGACGTCGACGGCGAACAGCACGTGAAACGCATCGGCTGCAACGATGAGATAGCTCGGCAAGTACTTATCCTCCGGATAGGCTTCCACGAGCTCATACGTGTCCACCGAGTCGAGAATATCGGAGCGCGCAATGTGCCGGCGCTCGAGACGCATGTTCACGTGATAGGTCCAGAAGATCCTCCGCTCGCGCACACATCTCTGAACAAATCCGACCGGATCATCCGGCAGATGTCGTGAAGTCATCGCCGCGGCCGCTCCAGCACGGTCGCGATCGCGAGCAATCCCACCCCCACCCCCGCCGCCCACCACCACCCCCGCCCGATGCGGCGCGAGTACACGACTTCGTGCCGGCCAGGGGGGACGGGCACGCCAGCGAAGATCATGTCGGTCTCGATGGGACGCACTGGGCGCCCGTCAATCGTGATCGCGAGCTCGGGGGTGAGCTTCTCGGATGACGCCAGGAAGAACGGCACGTCGGACGTCGTGACCAGGCGCTGTTCGTTGGGCGCGTAGTGCGTGAGCGTCACCGCCGCGTTCGACGTTGGCGCGAGTGCCGGCGGCTGGACCGGGTCATCGGTGATCACGGCCTCGCGCTCGAAGTCGACGTCGCGTGCCGCGAGAAACTCGGCGTCGTTGAGCTTGCGCAGCCGCGACACCGCGCGGAACCGCGGGAGCTCGGCCAGATTGCGGAACAGCCGTCCCTCGGACAGCTCGCGGTCGAAATAAACGGGCGTCATGACCCGGCCGAAGAACACCGACTGCCCGTCTTCCGCCTGCAGGACGTAGCCCTTCACTCCGCTCGCGCGGACGCGCAGCGTGACGCTCTCTCCGAGGCGCGCGTACGGGCGCAGAGGGACGTAGATCTTGTTCATCACGTTCGCCTCGTCCTTCGTGAATGCGCGCGCCCACACGGGTCTACCGCCCTTCAGCAGCGAAACCTCGAGACGTCCGTTGCCACTCTCGAGATTCACCGGCAGCTCGATCGACCAAAACGGCTCGGCATCGACACGGATCTCGCGCTGCAATGGCACGCCGGGCTTCAGCGCGATCGTCCCTGTTTCCTTCACCCCCGGCACGGTCGCCTGAAAGATGCCCCATTTGATGATGTCGATGTACTTGTGCTCGACGTACCAGCGGATGCCGAGGAGCCCCGTCAGCGGGTCGTCGAAGTTGAAGTTCGGCGAGAAGAACGTGAGCACAGTCGAATGCCCGCTCCACACTCCGGCGTCCAGGCGTTGCAGCAGCCTCCGGTAGTCAGCCTCGGATGAGAAATGCGAGCGGACGTCCTCCACACGGACCAGTTCCGAGGAGTTCGGCCAGAGGTAATCCATCATCGGCGCGACACGGAACGGCGGCGGATCCGCCTGCAGGAACGCGATGGTCGGCGTCGTGGCGACTTGCGCCTGCTCGGGCGTGAGGTACGGATGGAATCGTCCGGCCAGCAACGCGAGGTCGAACGCGATGAGGATCGCGACGGCGTCGTAGACGAACTGCTTGCGCAGACGCGCCGCCGCCGCGAGGTACGCGATCGGAAGCGGCAGGAGGAGGCCGACCCGTGCGAGCGCAGAATATTTGAAGCCCGGGACCTTCGCGACCGCCGCGGCGATGAGCGGAGCGCCGAACATACAGGCGACGATGAGCAGTGCGGCGGCGAGCCAGAACCAGCGCGCGCGTGCGCGCCGGTTGAAGAGCCCGATCAGGGCCAGCGGAAACGCAAGGAGACCGAGGTAGACCGTCGCCTCGACGTAGTTGTTCAGAACGCCGAGTGCGGGATCCCCCGTCCAGTTCTTGTAAGCCGGATTCCCGAGGCGGTCCGGCTGCAGAAAATTCTGCACGTGAGCCAGAGGATAGACGGCGGAGAGACTCGTCGTCTGGCGCGCCTCCAGGTAGCCGGTGCGCC
>CAZLGP010000185.1:0-20089 GCA_964558905.1 uncultured Thermoanaerobaculia bacterium
GTGGGGGGTGGGGGGTGGGGGGGGGGGGGTCCCGCGCGACGGCCGCCCCCCCCCCCACCCGCCAACCGCCAACCGCCCACCGGTCATCATCATCGGCCCCGTCTTTCCCTACCGCGCCGGCATCGCGTACTGCACGACCCGGCTCGCGCAGGAGCTCGGCGCGCCCGTGATCTCCTTCCGGCGCCAGTTCCCGAAGTTCCTCTACCCGGGTGGCGACGACGTCGATCCGACGCTGCCGCGATTCGAGGGCGCGCGGTTCCTGCTCGACATCGTCAATCCGTTCACCTGGCTGCGCACGGCCTGGACGCTGCGGCGGGAGAGCCCGGACGCGGTGATCTTCGTCTGGTGGGTCTGGGTGTGGGCGTTGCCGTACCTGACGCTCACCGCGTTTCTGCCGAAAGGCACGCGGGTGATTCTGCAGTGCCACAACATCGGCGACAAGGAGCCGGCGGCGTGGAAGCGGTGGCTCACGAACCGGGTGCTGCACCGGGGAGATGTGCTGGTGGTACACGCGGAGACGGAGGCGGAGGACGCGCGGCGACGGTTGTGCGTTGCGAGTCCCGGATTCAGAGAGCAGTCCGCCGAGGGGCCCTCGCAACCCGCAACTCGCAACTCGCCACGCATCGTCAAGACCTTCCTCCCGGTCCACGAGCTCGGCGGCGCCATCCCCTCGCGCGCGGACGCGCGCCGCGTGCTGGGCCTGCGAGGGAACGTGGCGCTCTTCTTCGGGCATGTCCGTCCGTTCAAGGGACTCGACGTCGCCCTGCGCGCCTGGCGTTTGCTCGAGCGCGAGGTGACGCTGGTCGTGGCGGGGGAGGCGTGGTGGAAAGGCGAGGGCGACTATCGGGAGCTGGCCGAGGGGCTCGAAAACGTCCGCTTCGACTTTCGATTCATCCCCGACTCCGAGATCGCGACGTATTTCGCGGCGGCGGACGTCGTGCTCGCCCCGTACCGCATCGAGGCCCAGAGCGGCGTCGCCCTGACGGCGTTCCACTTCGCGCGGCCGGTCATCGCCTCCGACGTCGGCGGGCTGCCGGAGATCATCGAGGAGGGTGCCAACGGGATGCTCGTGCCCGCCGAGGATCCGGCGGCGCTGGCGAAGGCGATCGACACGTTCTGCGCGCGTGGCGATCGCGAGGCGATGGAGCGAGCGGCGGCCGCTTCGGCGAACAAGTATTCGTGGGAAGAGTACGGCGCGCTGTTTTCGCGTATCGCTACTGATTCGGCAGGCAGTGCGAGCAGGGACGAAGTCCGCCGCTGAGCGCACCCGCCAGCGTCTGCGGATTGCCGATGAAGCTCTGGCGATGGTAGTGATCTCCCTGCACGGTCACGAACACGTCGTCATCCGGCAGCAGTGCGTTGCAGTCGTTCTTCAGTTCGATGAGGATCCGCGGATTGGTTGCGGCAATCGTTGCCGTTCTTTGCGGCAATGATCGACTCGGCGTCCTTCTCTCCTTCGGTCGCACCGGCGCGGCGCAGCAATTGCTCGATCTCTTCGAGCCCGCCGCCCGAATTAAGGAAGGAACGTGCCTCCGTGAGACGGAATACGTCACGCTCGTCCTCACTTTCGGATCCAGACGCATGAACTTCCGTCCCAGTCGCCTCAAAGTGGGCCTCGAGCTCACCTCCAAGTGCAATCTCCGCTGCGGCATGTGTCCGCTGCCGGTGCTGCGCCGTCCCTATGAAGATATGGAGTGGGCGTTGGTCGAGAAGTCGGAGCGCGAGATCCACGGGAACGGCCTCAAGCTCAAGTGGCTGCACGAGATGGGGGAGCCGCTGCTGTACTCGCGCATCGACGACGCCATCCGCCTCTTCCCCGAGGCGTCACTCTCGACGAACGGTCTGGTGCTGACGCCGGAGATCGGCGCGAAGCTGCTGGCCACGCCCCTGCGGCGCATCCGCATCTGTGTCGACTCGATCGATCCGGAGGTTTACCCGCAGCTCCGCACGGGCGGCGACTTCGACCGCCTGGTCGATCTCACCCGGAAGTTCCTCGCGCAGGCGAAGGGCGCTCCGATGCGTATCGAGATCCAGAAGATGCGCTCGCGCCTCACGCAGGACGAGACCGTCGAGGACTTCCGCAAGCTGTTCGACCTGCGCCAGTACCGGAACGCGCGCGTGATCGAGAAGACCTGCGAGGCCCTCGACGTGAACGAGGAGACGGATCTTCACGGGAAGTTCTACGGCTGCGTGCAGGGCGCGTTCTTCACCTGGGTGGTGATCTTCGCCGACGGCCGGGTCACCCACTGCTGTTACGACGCCCACGGCGACCAGGTCCTCGGCGACCTGAAGACGCATTCTCTCCGGGAAATCCTCGAAGGCCCCCGCTTCGCCGAGATGCAGTCCGCCTTCGAGCGCCGCGATTTCTCGAACCTCCCCCGCTGCGGCGAATGCTTCAAGCACGGCGGCGAGTCACACGCCTTCAACGACGTGCTCACCCGCGTCCAGAACCTTCCCGGACTGGCGAAGGACGCGGTGCGGAAGGTGATCGATCTGCGGTACCGGTGAGGAAGGCCGGAAGGATGAAGGATGAAGGAACGGCCCGGCCGAGACCAGGTGCGGCTACTACGTGACCTGCCGCCGGACTCGCCGACGACACGAGCAGGATCGCCTCCGGGGTTCACGCGAAGTACCGATCTGCAGAGTGACGCCGCGACACTGGCATCACTCCGAGGAGGTGTGGGCGGCGGCTCGAAGCCGTGGCCGTATCAGCTTTGCCGGTGTCGTTTAGCCGCCCGGTTTCTCGTTCTTTGTTGACGCCGTGACCTCAGGTCGCCGTGGAGGCAAAGATACGAGGCGTTCGGGATGATCGAGCTCCCGCTCTTTCAGATACTTCACTAGAGCATCCAGATCGTTCCCGACTTCATCCATGAGCTGCTGCCGGAGGGCGCGTGTCTCAGCGACAATAGGATCTTCCCAAACCATTCAGCCCTCCATCAGTTCCTCAGGCGTGCAGACGATCGGCGGGTCAAAACCAGCGCCTCGGCAGATCGTGTTCACGGCCTGCAATATAAACCCGTTCGCGATATGCGTGCAGTTCCACGTCACGAGAAAGTCCATACCGTTCACCGCCGCGAGCGCAATGTGCAGGGCGTCGGCCGCAGCTTTTGACGGGAGCACAGCGCTCCGGAGGATCGAATCTGCGAGCGCGCGTGCCGCCGGAGTGATGATGAGAACGGGATAGCCGACGATAGATTCCAATCGAGCCTTCGCGAACGCCGAATCTCCCCGAGTTGCCTCCTGCACGACCAACTCCGACACGTAGATATCGAGCCGCGTTCGCCGCCGGTTCCACCAGTCTCGTGTAAGTTCTTGATGCGCCGTGGCGATCTGGTCGCGGCTCGGTCGTGCGGTGAGGTAGCTGATGACACTGGTTTCGATGTACGTCCTCGGTAGCACTCACTTACCCTACCGCAATCGGTTTGTCCGAGAAAGTGGATGTAGTCGTTCGACGGATAATCGATCTCGAGAGAAGGTGAGAACGCTCTCGAGATTCAGGGTCACAGCGGACGCGGACCGCGGCGGCGAGTCCTCGGCGCGAGCGCAGCCATGACCAGACGGTCGTGTAAAGCGCGCGACGGTTGCCACTGGTACTCGTGCGCGTAGCGCTTTCTCGCGAAATGGTGATGACCGCCGACGTTCTCCGCGGAAGCGCTTCGCGGCAGCTTCAACATGGCCACCGCCGTCGCCATCTCCTCCTCAAGTGCGGCCTCATCGGCGTAGCCGCGGTCGTCGAACGCTAGATAACCATACTCCAGCCGGCTCACCGCGACGGCGATCCGATTCTCGACCTCGACGACCGCCATCACATAACGGACCCGCCGCCCGGCGTACCGCGGCATCGGCTCCGATCGCTCCATCGCCACACCTTCGAACCGGGCCAGCGGCAGAGGGTGGACGGAGTCGTCGTCCTCGATCAGGAATGGTCTCAGGCCAATGCTCATCGTCGTTTCCCGCGAGTAACGCGGCGAGGTCGCTTCGTACAAGCCTTGCGCGTCGTCAAGAGAGCAGGACCGCGGGCATGTCGCCTTCGAGGAAGGAACGCATGCGCAGTGGCTGCTCGATTTGATTGTTGCCGCCGCTCCGGCGGACGGCAGTCGGTGTCGCTGTCGCGAGGATCGGCCCGATGGGAGGGGAGGCGGCCACTCGGAACACTGATCGAGACAGGATCATCGGCACCAAAACCATGCGAAGAGCAGCTCCGCGAAGCGGTTACGTCATTTTACCCGCGTTGCCTTGATTTCCGATCCAGAAGTCCCTTCGCGAATTACAAAATTGTTGGGATCGATTCTCTCGATGCGCCAATGCTGCGCGTTGTCAAGGACAAGGTCATCCGCTACGATGCCCCACGTTCCCGGTTCGAGCTTCTGACCACGATTGTGTCGCCGTTTCTCTTGACGGAACGCACAAATGTGACAGCTCCATCGGAGGACTCCGCGGCAAAGGTGTCAGTGTTGATGGTAAGGGTGGCCCTAAAACGGGCCTGCCAAAGCGGGTCGACCTTCGTTCCGCGGTTTTCCATGGCTTCCACGGAGACCCCAGATAGGTGAACGAAGCCGGGCAGGCGTGCACTAATCCCTTCCTCGATATCGCTCTTGCTTGGTTGAGGATCCTTCGCGCAACTTACGAGACATTCCAGCATTACGATGGCAACGACCATTGTGCTTGTACGTCTCATGCGGTACTCCTCAGCGGCCCAACTTCTATTTCGGTCTTCTGAGACCTGTCTACTGTAGATACAAGTCTACACACGTAGATATGTATATCTACGTGTGGATATCTTCCCCACGGTATCCGGCGACGATGCATCTTCGAGGGAGAGTCGGCGTCGCTCGCGCCGAGCTTGCGCTGCGGGTTCCAGCGGCTGCGGTGTCGTTGACCGCTGCACGAGCGAGGCTACGCCCCTTCCAGGCAAGTCTCGTCCCCGTTCGGGACTCACGCCTGAGACCCCGAATCACCGCGCACCGCGCGGTTCGGACGCGAGGATCGTGTGATACAAGTTGCGGCGTGCGAAGACCTTCCGAGCGGACGGGTGCAGCTCTCTGTAGCGGCGGTCCTCGGTTCTGGATGACCGTCGTTTATGTGCAGGCCTTGGGGCGCCCGGTGGCGCTGGTTCCGGTTCGTCTGCGCAGGGGCATTGCGGCGGCGGACCGTGCGCTTCGTCACCGGTTTTCGACGAATCCCAGCATCGCCTGCGTCGCGCCGACTCGCACCGGCGCTCGCAAATCAAGGAACGACCTCGACGCAGCATCAGCGCCGCCGGCCGTGCCGGCTACAATCGGGCAATGAGTCGCCATCTCCTCGTTCCCGCGTTGTTGCTCTCGCTCGTCGCCTGCGCGACCGTTCCGCCGCAACCGACACTCACCGAGGCCACCCGCCCCGCCGCGCGCTTCAAGATCCTGCAGATCAACGACGTCTACAAGATCGAGGGGCTGGAGAGTGGCAAGACCGGCGGGCTCGCGCGCGTGCGCACACTGCGCAAGCACCTCGAGAGCGACGGGACGCCGGTCCTCGTGCTGCATGGCGGCGACGTGATCTATCCGTCGGTGATGAGCAAGTATCTCGAGGCCCGGCCGATGATCGACGTGATGAATCTGCTCGACGGGGATGCGACGAAGGAGGATCTGGGCCTGGTCGTCACGTTCGGCAATCACGAGTTCGACAACGACGACGCCGCGATCCTCCTGGCACGGCTGAACGAGTCGGCATTTCAGTGGGTGTCGACGAACGTTCGCTGGTGCAATCCCGACTGCGACCAGCGATTCCCGAACCAGAGCGACATCTTCCAGGTGGAGCTCGACGGCGTGAAGGTGGCGATGTTCGGCCTCACGTATCCGCTGCGCAAAACGTACGTCCAGGCGACGGACCCGATCACGGCCGCGCATGAGGCGGTGGACCCGCTGCTGCTCGAGGGAGTGGATGTGATCATCGCCGTCACGCATCAGGAGATGTCCGACGACGTGAAGCTGCTTCAGCAGGTGCCCGCGATCGATCTGGTCATCGGTGGCCACGACCACATGTACATGGCCCGACAGGTGAACGGCGAGTGGATCACGAAGGCGGACGCGGACGCGAAGAGCGCGATCGTCTACGACATCACGGTATCGCCCGAAGGAGAGCTCCGCACGACGCCGCTGCGCGTGGCGCTGGACGAGACGATTCCCAAGGACCCCGAGGTCGAGGCCCGGGTGCAGATGTGGCTGGGCGAGCTGTCGGCAAAGCTCGGCGGGAACGAGACTCTCGCGACCACCGAGAACCTCCTTGAAGGCGTCGAGCCGGTGATCCGCGGCCGCGAGAGCGCCCTTGGAAATCTCCTCACGGACATCGCCCGCGAGCAGATGCAGACGGACGTGGCCGTGCTCGCCGGCGGGAGCGTGCGCATCAACGACAACATCGTCCCCGGCCCGATCACGACCTACGAAATGGAGGGGATCTTCTACTACACGAGTAGGCTCGTGGCGTTCCCTGTGACCGGCCAGCAGTTCCTGGACATGCTCCGCAACTCGGTCTCTCTCGCCGACGCCGGCGCCGGCCGCTTTCTGCAGGTATCGGGCATCTCGTTCACGTATCACCCGCGCGGGAGCTCGTTCGTGGTGAACGCGGAGGACGTGAAGGTCGCCGGCAAGCCTCTCGACCTGAACGCGACGTACACCGTCGCCTCGATCGACTATCTCTATAGGAACGGGCCCGATGACGGCTACACGCTCTTCGCCGATGCGACGCGCCCGCCGAAGGTGAACGAATCGCGCGAAGCGGACTTCCGCAAGACGGTCGAGGCCTGGCTGCGGACGAAGGGGACGGTGGACACGGAGATCGAGGGGCGGATCGTGAGGGAGTAGCCAGTCGAGGGCGCAGGGGGCAGAGGGCAGGGGGCAGGAGAGCCGTGGCACCCTCGCGATGCCGCGACTCATCCCATTTGCGCTTCCTACATCTGAGAACGGACGTGACGTACCAAGCCGTTGAGCATGCGCGCGACTTCAGCGACATCCTCCAGCATCCCGGCTGCGTCGGCTGGTTCCAGAAATTCGAGATCCTCGGAGATGACGATCTGCGCTTCGAGCTCGAGCGCCGATCCGCGGGCGTCGATGAGGAAGCGGTGGTAGTCGGGGCGCGTCCAACGTCCCTGCCCCTCGGCGATATTGCATAGGATCGAGATCGCAGCGCGCCGCATCTGCTGTACCAATCCAAACATTTCATCACGCGGGTACTTGCGGGTTGCCCGGTACACCTGGACCGCCAATGCCCGGGCCTTCTGCCACACGGCCAGTTTTCGATCGTTGCTCTGATTCATAGCGTCGTTTCGTGGTGAGGAGGAGACAGAAACGAAGCGCGGCCGCGCCGGAAGTGTGGAATCTGCATTGTAGCGCGCCTGGCGTTGTGGTTCCGGAATTTCCGCGGCCAGGATTTCCGGGACCGGCAGCCGTTCTCCTGCCCCCTGCGCCCTGCCCCCTGCGCCCTATAATCCGCCCGATGAACCTCGCTCGCCGCATTGCGTGGCGCTATCTCCGCCGTCCCACGGACAACCTCGTTTCGGCGGTCGGGCTCGTGTCGGTGCTGGGGCTGGTGATCGGGGTGATGGCGCTGGTCATCTCCATGGCCTTGATGACCGGGTATCGGCGCGATCTGCAACAGAAGCTGCTGGGTGGGAACGCGGAGGTGTTCGTCTATTCGATCGGAACGCCGATCGTCGATCCGGAGCAGCTTACCGATACCCTCGGGGCGCTCCCGGGGATCGCGCAGGCGTCGCCGGTGCTGTTCCAGCACGCCGTCGTGACGACGGAGACGAACACCACCGGCTCGGAGGTCATGCTCAAGGGGATCGAGCCGACGCGGGGACGGACCTCGCCGATGCTGGCGAAGATCGTCGGGCCGGGCGAGACCTTCCGGACGCCCGGCGGCGAGCGCGGCGTCGCGGTCGGGCGCTATCTCGCGACGAAGCTCGGCGTCAAAGGAGGCGATGCGATCAGCGTCACCGTCGCCGCGCAGGGGGCGGAAGGGTTCATGCCGCGCTCGTCGACGTTCCTCGTCACCAACGTCTTCGGCACGGGCTTCTACGAGTTCGACGCGCGCTGGCTCTTCATCGACCTGGGCGACGCGCGCGAGCTGATCGGCACCGGCTCGACGGCCAACCTCATCGAGGTAAAGCTGCGGCCCGGCGCGGACATCGACCGCGTAGTCGCGGAAATCGACCGGCGCACCGAGAACCGGTACACCGTCAGCGACTGGCGGGAGATGAACCGCCAACTCTTCTCGATGCTGCAGATCCAGCAACTGGTGCTCTTCATCGTCATCGGTCTGATCGTCTTCGTCTCGACGTTCAACATCGTCTCCACGCTCATCATGACCGTGCAGGAGAAACGCCGCGAGATCGGCATCCTCACGTCGATGGGCGCGGAGAGCGGGATGGTGCGGCGAATCTTCATCTGGTACGGGACGATCGTCGGCATCGCCGGGACGTTCATGGGTGTGGTCGTGGGATCGCTGGTCTGCTGGGTGATCACGCGCTACGAGCTGATCTCGTTCCCTTCGGAGATCGCCGAGGTCTACTTCGTGTCGTCGATCCCGTTCGTCACGCGGCCGGTGGACCTGGCGGTGATCGCCGCGTTCTCGATCGCGGTGTCGTTTTTCGCGACGATCATCCCGAGCATGCGCGCGGCCCGGCTGAATCCGGTCGAGGCGCTGCGGTATGAGTGAGGGCGGTTGGCGGTTGGCAGTTGACGGTTGGCGGAGGAACGACGCAGATCGGGCGAGCTTTCGGCCCATCGTCGTCTCTCGTCGTTCCCCCGCCAACCGCCAACCGCCAACCAACCCATATAATCCGCGCCGTTCATGACACAGGCACGGCTGGTTCTCGAAGACGGATCGATCTACGAAGGGGAGTCGTTCGGCGCGACTGGCGACGCGATCGGCGAGGTGGTCTTCAACACCTCCCTTACGGGGTATCAGGAGATCGCCACCGATCCTTCCTATCGCTTTCAGATCGTGGTGATGACGTATCCGCACATCGGCAACTACGGTGTGGAGGACGCCGTCGAGCAGAGCGACCATCCTCAGGTCGCGGGTTTCGTCGTGCGCGACGTCGTGGAGGAGCCTTCCAGCGCGCACTCGGAGGCGTCGCTCGGAGACTACTTCCTCCGCACGAACGTCACGGCCATCGCCGGCGTCGACACGCGGGCCCTCACCCGGAGGATCCGGAACGAAGGAGCCATGCGGGGGATGATCACCACGGACATGCAGCGTCCCGTCGACGACGTCGTCGCGGAGCTGCGGCGCTCGCCATCCATGTCCGGCCTCGATCTCGTGCAGCGCGTGACCGCGCTCCGTGCGTACTCGTTCGAGGAGCTCGCCGAGCCCGCCCTGCGCGTCGCGGTCTACGACTTCGGCGTGAAGCGGGACATCCTCCGCCAACTCGTGAAGCAGGGCTGCGACGTCACCGTCTTTCCCGCCACGACGCACGCGGACGAGATCCTCGACCGGGGGTTCGACGGCGTCGTGCTGTCCAACGGTCCCGGCGATCCCGAGCCGGTGACGTACGCGCAGGAGAACATCCGCCAGCTCGTCGGAAAGGTCCCGATCTTCGGCATCTGCCTCGGACACCAGCTCCTGGGCCTCGCCCTCGGCGGCCGGACGTACAAGTTGAAGTTCGGACACCGCGGCGGGAACCATCCCGTCAAGGACCTGCGCAGCGGCCGCGTGGAGATCACGGCACAGAACCACGGCTTCTCCGTCGATCCCGACTCTCTGAGCGAGAGCGACGTCGAGTACACCCACATCAACCTCAACGACCAGACGCTCGAGGGCTTCCGCCACCGCCGTGAGCCGGTCGTCGCGGTGCAGTACCACCCCGAGGCCGCACCGGGGCCGCACGACTCGTTTTATCTGTTCACCGACTTCGTCAAGATGATGGAGGAGTGGAAGCGCCGCTCCTGAATCCTGAGCGAAGCGAAGGATCAATGGAGCCCTCACGACCAGTGCTCCTGGCACGCATCTCGTGAGGGCTCCCATGATCCTTCGCTCCGCTCAGGATTTGGGATTTAGGATCAATGGAGCCCTCACGAGATGCGTGCGAGGAGCACTGGTCGTGGGGGCTCCCTTGATCCTTCGCCGTCTCCGCGGCTCAGGATGAAGGGTTGAGCCACTCCTCCAACGCGCGCGCCACTTCCGCGCGATCCGCACCCGGCGGCGTGACGTCGTAGCGATTCCCGTTCAGCACTTCGATCTCCGTCCCGCGCAATGCCCGTACGTGTGCGCGCGGGATCGGATAGGCGCGGAAGAAGGTGCGGAGAATCAGCGTCTCGCCGCGCAGCTCGATCTCCTTCACCTCCGCGCGGAACGAACCGACGAGACCGATGACGAAGCCGAGGGGGAGGAGCAGTCCGGCCCAGTTGGAGGTCAGGGCCCAGAAGGCGATGGCGAGCGCCGTGAACCCGAGGAAAAGGAGAAGAATCGTCGCGACGTCGGAGGGTGAGCGCTGGCGGCCGAAGCGCATCAGAACGACTCGCGGTGCTCGCCGAATGTCTTCGTCAGCGTCCCGACGATCTCGCCGATCGTGCACTCGTTCCGCACGCAATCGACGATGAGCGGCATGAGGTTCTCGCTGCCGCGAGCACCCTCGTCGAGACGGACCAGCGCGGACTGCCAGTGGCGCGTCCGTGTCGCCCGAAACTCACCGAGGCGCGCCACCTGATCGCGCTCGACGCTGTCGTCGATGACCATGAGGGGTAATGTCGACTTCCCGCTCTCGGCGAACTCGTTCACGCCGACGACGATGGCGGTCTTGTCCTCCAGCGCTCGCTGGGCGTGATAGGCGGAGTCGCCGATCTCGCGCTGCATGAACCCCGCTTCGATGGCTGCGGTCGCTCCGCCCATGGCGTCGATCTTCTCGATCAACTCCCGAGCCTCGCGCTCGATGTCGAGCGTGAGCGCCTCCACGGCGTAAGAGCCGGCCAGCGGATCGACGATGCGGGCCACGCCGCTCTCGTACGCGAGGACCTGCTGCGTCCGCAAGGCGATTTTCACGGAGTCCTCCGTCGGCAGGGCGAGGGCCTCGTCGCGGCTGTTCGTGTGTAGCGACTGGCATCCGCCGAGCACCGCGGCCATCGCCTGATACGCCACCCTCACGACGTTGTTCTCCGGCTGCTGGGCCGTCAGCGTCGAGCCGGCGGTCTGGGCGTGAAACCGCAACGCTACCGATCGCGGGTCCTTCGGCGCGTGGCGTTCCGTCATCAGCTTCGCCCACAGCTTGCGCGCCGCGCGGAACTTCGCCACCTCTTCGATGAAGTCGTTGTGCGCGTTGAAGAAGAACGAGATCCGGGGAGCAAACGAGTCGACGTCCAGTCCGCGCTCGACGGCGGATTGGACGTACTGCAGCCCGTTGGCGAGTGTGAAGGCAACCTCCTGCACCGCCGTCGATCCCGCCTCGCGGATGTGGTAGCCGGACACGGAGATCGTGTTCCAGCGCGGCACGTGCTTGGCGCAGAACTCGAAGATGTCGGTGACGATGCGCAGCGACGGCGCGGGAGGGAAGATGTAGGTGCCGCGCGCGGCGTACTCTTTGAGGATGTCGTTCTGGATCGTCCCGCTCAGTTTCGCCCAGTCGGTGCCGCGGCGCTCGGCGACGACGAGCAGCAGCGCGAGAAGGATCGACGCCGGGGCGTTGATGGTCATCGAGATCGAGACCTCGTCCAGCGGGATCGCATCGAGCAGCGTCTCCATGTCCGCGATGGAGTCGATGGCCACGCCGACCGTGCCGACTTCCCCGCGCGCGCGGGCGTCATCCGAGTCCATGCCGATCTGGGTCGGAAGATCGAACGCGACCGAGAGCCCGGTCGTGCCGCGCTCGAGTAGGTAGCGATAGCGGCGGTTGGACTCCGCGGCCGTCGAGAACCCGGCGTACTGGCGCATGGTCCACAACTTCCCGCGATACATCGAGGCCTGTGGGCCGCGCGTGAAGGGAAATTGTCCCGGCTCGCCGACGTCGGAGGCAGAGTCGAAGCCTCGCTGCTCGAGGTCGCGGGAAGCGTAGAGAGGCGGACGGTCACTCATCGCCGTAAGTGTATCGTTCGATCGTGTCGGACGGCTCCGATGCGAGGACATGATGCCCACGGATCATGCAGCGGTTCCCGGGGCTTGGCGTCTTTTTGCAGGGGTGCGCCGGCCGAGAGGAAACAGCAGGCGGATCGACACGATCAGCGTCTCGGCGACGGTCCATTACGGGACGGTGGGTACGCGGATGATGACCATGCCGATCGCGGAGTTGCGGCTGGCGGGAGGCATTCGCGGACTTTTTTCACGACAAAAACTCGACGGCCGGCATCGGCCCGCAGCGCTTTTTTGTCCACTATAATCGCCCTCCCTCAATGGCCCTGTCCGGCAACCTGCGTACGATGCTCCCGGGCGATCTTCTCCAGTGGCTCAGCCTGGGGCAGAAGACCGGGACGCTCGTGATCTCGAACAAGCGAGTGGAGAAGAAGATCTTCTTCCGCAACGGCCGGGTCATCTCCTCCGCGTCGAACGATCCGCGCGAGTACCTCGGCCAGTTCCTCATGAGCCACGGCTATCTCTCCGAGCCGGAGCTGAAGAAGGCCATGGAAGTGCAGCAGCAGTCGGGCATCCTCCTCGGCAAGATCCTGGTGATGATCGACGTCATCACCGAGCCCGATCTCGTCCGTTTCATGCGCCTCAAAGCCGAGGAGGAGATCTACGACATCTTCCTGTGGAACGACGGCGACTTCTATTTCATCGACGACGAGCTGCCGCAGATGGAGATGATCTCGCTGCAGGTGGACGTCACCGGGATCATCATGGAAGGGACGCGCCGCGTGGACGAGTGGGCGCGCATCCGCGAGACGATTCCGAACGAGGCCGTGATTCCGAACCTTCTGAAGGAGCCGGACTACGCGGAGCTGGAAGAAGTGGAGGAGCCGATCGTCCGCGCGATCGACGGCAAGCGGACCATCGCGGAGCTCGTGCTCGAGTCCCGCTCGTCGGCCTTCACCGTGTCGTCGACCGTGTCGGCCCTGGTGCGACACGGATTCGCAAAGCTCGTCGATCCGACCACGCAGAAGCTCCAGAAGCTCACCGAGGAGCAGGCGGTCGTCGTCACCACCCCGGCGGAGTTCAACGAGGACGACGAGATTCTCTCCCTGCTCAGCGCCGCGCAGAACGCTCTTCGCGGGCGTGACTACGAGAAGACCCAGCGCCTGTTGCGCGCGGCCCAGAACCTCGATCCGAACCATCCCAAAATCCGCACGGCCATCAAGGGCGCGGAGACGGTGATCCTCGGCGAGCTGCGCAATCAGGGACTGCTCGACACCAAAGTCCCGAAGGTGGCCAAGCCCATTGAGGAGATCACCCAGATGAACTTCTCCCCGAACGAAGGATTCATTCTGTCGCGCATCAACGGCCAGTGGGACATCGGGTCGCTGATCAAGATCAGTCCCATCCGGGAGACCGATGCGATGCTGATCTTCTACAAGCTCTGGAGAGACGGAATCATCGCCTTGGATTGAGGCCGAAGTCCCGAGCGAAGTCGAGGGGCCAACTTAGCACCTGCGAGAAGTGACAATCAGAGGATGTAAGCGCACCATCCGGGCATGTGGTGACTCTGTGTAGATGCTAACCTGGCCCCTCGACTTCGCTCGGGGCTTTGTACCTCACGAGAGCCCCACGATCTCCCGTGCCTCCACCTCGAGCGCGTTCATCTCCCCGTCGTCCGTCTCGTGGTCGTAGCCGAGGGCGTGGAGGATGCCGTGGAGGATCAGGTAGCGGACCTCAGTCGCGGTGGAGTGCCTCTCCTCCGCCGCCTGGCGGCGGGCCTGATCGACGGAGATGACGATGTCGCCGAGTGGGCGTCCGTTCTTCTGCCTGGGGTCGTTGTACGAGTCGTCGGCGGGGAAGGTGAGGACGTCGGTGGTCTTCGCTCTCTTCCGGAACGTTCGATTGAGCCCGGTCATCGTCTCGTCGTTCACGAAGGCGATCGAGACGTCGGTGAGCTCCTCGGGGACGCGGTCCATCTTCTCCAGCGCAAGCAGAACCTGGCGTGTGAAGGCGCCGATCTCGCGCCGGCTGAATCGCGGAACCGGCTCGCCCGTCACCTCGACCTTCGTCACGCTCTCGAAGCCTCGGCCGCCGCCTCGCTCGCTTCCCGCGCGCGATCGTTGCGGTCGTACGCCGTGACGATCTTCGCAACGAGCGGATGACGCACGACGTCGCGGTCGCTGAAGTCGAAGAACTTCAGGTCCTCGACGTGCTCGAGGATGCGCCGCACCTCGCGAAGGCCTGACTTCTTGCCGTCGGGCAGGTCGACCTGGGTGATGTCGCCCGTCACGACCGCCTTCGAGCCGAACCCGAGGCGGGTAAGGAACATCTTCATCTGCTCGGGAGTCGTGTTCTGGGCTTCGTCTAGGATGATGAAGGAGTCGTTGAGCGTGCGTCCGCGCATGAACGCCAGCGGCGCGATCTCGATGATGCTCCGCTCCATCAGCTTCTCCACCTTCTCGAAACCGATGATGTCGTAGAGCGAGTCGTAGAGCGGGCGGAGATAGGGATTGATCTTCTCCGCGATGTCACCGGGCAGGAAGCCGAGGCGCTCGCCCGCTTCGACCGCGGGACGGCAGAGGATGATCCGCTTGATCTGCTTGTCCTGCAACGCGGCGGCTGCCGCCGCGACGGCGAGGTAGGTCTTGCCCGTGCCGGCGGGGCCGACGGCGAAGACGATGTCGTAGTCCTGGATGGCCTGGAGGTAGACCTTCTGAGCCATGTTCCGAGGCGTGACGACGCGGCGAATGGACGACGGGACGGCGTCGTCGGTGAAGAACTCGACCAGGCTCGTGCCGGGCTTGTCGCGCATCACCCGCACGCCCGTGGCCACGTCCGACTTCTGCAGCGGATAGCCCTGCCCGATCAACTGCTGCAGGTCCCCGATGAGGCGCTGCACGTTGCCGCGGTTCTCGTCCGCGCCGGAGACGAAGATCTCGTTGCCGCGGGACGAGATCTTGACGGCGAAAGCGTCCTCGATCGCGCGGAGGTTCTCGTCGTGGTTTCCGAACAGCGTGTGCGTCTGCCGTTCGTCGAGAGTGAGCTCAATGGTCGTTTTCTGCTCTGCCATGCAACCTCATGCAATGAATAAACTGATCCAGACTTCGCTGTACTCGGCCCGGCGCAGAGGCCGGAGCCGCACCGGACTGGTCTCGAATGGGGTGGTGTTCCGCCGGTGCTCGATCGCCACGACCGCCTCGGGCGCAAGGGTGACCTCGGTATCGATGGCGGTCAGCAACTGGTCGTAGCTCTCATAGGCGTAGGGAGGGTCGGCGTAGATCACGTCGAAAACCTCGCCGCGCAGACGCTTAATCCCCGCGAAGACGTCCGCGGCGACGGTCCGGACCGGGACCTCCAGCTGGCGCGCGATCTTATCGATCGCCGCGGCGTGCTGCCGCGACGCATCGACGGCCACGCTCTCGGTCGCCCCGCGCGAGACCGCCTCGAGGGAGAAGATGCCGCTGCCGGCGAAGAGATCGAGGAAGCGCGCTCCCTGAATGCGCTCGCCGAGGATGTTGAAGAAGGCCTGCCGCGCCCGCTCGGAGGTTGGCCGGACGTCGGAACGGGGAACCGGCACCCGCCTCCCGCGGAGGGCACCGGCAGTGATTCGAAGAGTCGTCATCGGTTGGCGGTTGACGGTTGGCGGTTGGCGGGAGAAGCCGGGGCGGACTTGGTGCCCCGCCAACCGCCAACTGCCAACCGCCAACTCATTCCGAGGCTCGCCTCCCCAGAAAGTACAGATGCAGATCCTTCTTCGCGACGTACATCTTCGTGGGCGCGTCGAGGCAGCGGAGCTCGATGACGCCGGCGCCGTCGACGACCCGTGTGACTCTGTAGACCTTGTGGTCGTCGGCGACCAACTCGTCGCCTTCCTTCGGCTCGTAGCCGGCGAGGGAGGTCGTGACGCCGCGATCCTCGGAGATCGCGCGGAGGAGGTCTCGCAGGGGCGCGACCTGATCGTTCAACTGTTTCGGCGGCACCCGGCCCGGATGAAAGACCCGCTCGACGAACGTCCCGTCGGCGGCGTACACGCGCAAGGCCGCGCGGCGCGTCGTCTCGGCCGCGGGGAGCTCGCGCTGGTCGATGGTCTTCAGCGTGTCGGCGGTGATCGCGCTCGTGTACTGGGTGAGCGCATCGGGAGGAATGAGGACTTTCTTCTGGATCGAGGCCGCGCCGGTCATCTTCACGACCACCAGACCGCCCTCGAAGATGGAGATCCGCTGTTCGATCGCGCCGTCGAGGGCGACGTAGTCGACGAGCGGCTTCGGAAGGCGGCCGTCGATGAGCTGCGGCCCGAGCGCCTGCTGCGCGCCCGCGAGCTCCGGCAGGTCGTACTTCCTGAGGCGCTTCTGCTGCTGCTCCGGAAGCGGCGTCGCGATCGCGGCGTCAGGCGCGACCGGCTCGACCCGGGAGATGTCGTGCTGCGTCGCCGCAAGCACGAAGAGAAGGAGGAGCATGAGGGGAGTGTAGCAGCGCTCGAGCCCTGGGTGCTGAGTGCTGGGTGCTGAGTGCTGGGTTCTGGGTGCTGGGTGCTGAGTGCTGAGTCCTGAGTCCTGAGTCCTGAGTCCAGTGCTGCGTGTTGGGTGTTGGAGGGCGAACGGGAAAAGGAATAAGTCAAAGCCCCAGGCGCTCGCTGGAAGTGAAGCTACTATTAACCTTCCCTGTCACAACACCGAGCACTCAGGACTCAGCACTCAGGACTCAGCACTCAGCACTCAGCACCGCCCGTCCTCTCTTCCAACAGCCGCTTCGCAACCGCTTTCGCGTACGAGCGCGCCTGCTCGGCGGGGATCTCGCCGGTGAAGACTGCCTCGCGCGTCTGCTCGAGGGCGCGTGCGATGTGGGGTCCGCCCGGGACCTCGAGGTCATTGCCGCGCAGGGGGAGACGGAAGTTCTCGTATTCGACGAACCGCTGCAGGTTCTCGCGCTCCTCGGGGCGTTCGGCCGCAAGGAGGGCGAGCATCTCCGGAGAGACGCTGCGATAGATGCGGAAGCGCTCGCGGTCCTCGCCGGCCGCCGCGAGCGTCTCGAGCACGCGCGGAACCTCGTTGGCGATCTCGACGACCGCGCGGGCGCGCTTCTGCGTGAATCCCGAGCCTTCGAAGTCGACCGGCGATGCGTCGCCCCGCAGCAGCGCCCCCGTGTAGAGCACGTAGCGATCGATCTCGGGATACAGCTGCTCCCGGATCGCTTCGAGCCGTGCCTGCAGATCGCCGTTCCCGCGGCGTCCGAAAAGCGTCAGCAGCGCGCCGCGACGGGAGAGATCGGTGAGGATCGCCGGCGCCTCCTCCTCGTCCATCACCAGGAAGAGCTCGCGCCAGATACGCTCCTTGGAGACGGTGGAGAGCGCCTCGGTCTCGATTGCGGCGCGCATCCGCTCTTCGGTCTGCTCCTCGATGTGAAAGTCGAGGCGGACGGCCAGGCGTGCCGCGCGGAAGATCCTCGTCGGGTCGTCCGTGAAGCTCCGGTCGTGCAGCACGCGGACGAGACGCGCCTCGATGTCCTGCGCTCCGTGCGTCGGGTCGTGCATCGACCCGTCGAGGAGGTCGAGGGCGATGGCGTTGATGGAGAAGTCGCGCCGGATCAGATCGTCCTTGAGACGTCCGGCCGACACCGCGGGCAGAGCGCCGGGCGTGCGGTAGCGCTCCTTGCGGGCGGTGGCGAGATCGATCTCCGGGAATCCCGGCGCCGTCACTTTGTAGGTGAGGAACTGCGGGTACGAGCGCACCCGGCCGTCGAGGCGCTTTGCCAAAGCCCTGGCCAGGGTCGACGCGTCATGCTCGAGCGTGAGGTCGATGTCGATCGCCGGACGCCCCAGGAGAATGTCCCGGACCGGCCCGCCGACGAGATAGGGATGGCAGTCCTTCTCCCGCGCGACCTCGCGTACGAGGTCGATCGCGCGCCGCTGCGGGTGGGGTAGATCCTGGAGAAAGCTCATGCGATCAATGTTTCGTATAACTGAACGAGCACGCGTAGGCGTTGCCTCATCCGGAACTTCGAATTCGTTTGTCGTGCTGCCGTGGTTTTACCCTGCGCTACCTCAGGCTTGAAAAGGGCGGACAGTATCGCATGAGTCATCTCGTTCGGATCGCGCGGTGGGACGAGCATGCCCGTGCGACCCTTCTCGAGACGAAGGGAGTTGACCCGCGTTCGCGCCGCAACGACTGGCAGGCCAACGACTAACGCCTCGGCGGAGAAGCCGTCATAGTCGTTTTCCTCCACAGCCGGATCGACCCATACGTCTACGCCCGCGAGATCCTCCGGCGAGGGTGGGGCATCGAACAGTTTCCAGGTCACGTCGTCGCGGAAGCGCTCGATCCGGTGGAGGGTCTGCTCGACGTGATTTCGGGTGGCCTCGCGGGCGAAACTGCCGACCATGTTCGTCCGCGGAGGCGTATACGACACGGCGAAATACCGGTCCTCGACGACTTCGGGAAGGTTCTCGGGCGTCACCACCACGCGCGGCTCCACGGGTCTGCGCCAGGCCCACCGGGACGAGGCCATCGGCGCCGAGGCGAGGTAGGGGACGGGAAATCCGACGAACTCGCCGCGGGGCAGCGTCATACCGCCATAGACGTGCGCGACATCGGCATTTTGCAGGTCGTTGACGACCTGGTGGCGTTCCGTCAACGCGGTGCGATCCGCGCGACAGGATTTCCGTTCGTACTGCGAGATGCCGGGAAGGACGATTTGAGCGATACGCATGACGTAGAATCATCAACTTAGCGCATGCCGCACACCATCGGTATCTACAGCTCGCGCAGCGACCTCATCGGGCGGTTGCACGAAGCATGTCCGGACTGGACCTTCTTCGACGAGGGGGAGGAGCGGCAGCAGGCCCGCGTCGCCGTGCTGGACGGTGAAGACCTGGCGACCGACAGCAAAGCGGTCGCTCGCATCGTGGTCGATGCGACGCGCGCGCGTCGCCCGGGCGAGTTGCACGTCGCTCGCGAAGAGTTCCTGCGCGCGCCGCTGCCCGCGCTCGGCTTCGCGGCCGATCTCGCCGATGCAGTGCTGCATGCCGCACAACTCGAGCGGGAGACGCGCTACCTCCGCGAGATCCACGAGCTGATGACGATGGTCGACGCCGAGGCGGTCTCCGAGCGCATCACGACGACCGTGCTCGCGATCGTCGGTCTCGAGCACGGGACACTCTTTCTTCACGACCCGCGCTATGAGCGGTACGTCGTCAGCTACAGCAACGATCCTGATTTCCGCGAGACGACCGAGTTCCTTCCCGGCGTCCCCGCGGATGTGCTGCAGAAGGCGCTGGCGTCGCCGGCGCTGTTCGCGGTCGCGGGCGGCATGATGGTGATGCCGCTGCAGGTACACGACGACCTTCTCGGCGTGATCCGCATTCCGATCGGTGCGGCGACGGCGATCGACGAGCGGAACGCCGCGAACGTGACGCGCTATCTCCTGGCGGTCGCGCAGGTTCTGAGCAACATCTATCAGCTCACGCGCAGCCGCGATCTGGCCATGCGCGACGACCTGACCAAGGCCTACAACCGGCGCTTTTTCGAGACCTACCTGGACGAGGAGATCGAGCGCTCGCGGCGCTACGGGACGGTGTTCAGCATCATCTTCCTCGACCTCGACGACCTCCGGATGGTGAACAACTTCTACGGCCACCTCAGCGGCTCGCGCACGCTGCAGGAAGTCGCCAAGCGCATCCTCGGCGCCGTGCGCGGAATCGACAAGGTCGTGCGCTTCGGCGGGGATGAATTCTGCGTGATCCTTCCTCAGACGGATCAAGAACAGGCGATCGCGGTGGCGAACCGCATCTCCCGCGCCATCGCGTCCGCGCCGCTGCACATCGACGCCAGCATCGACGTGACCATCACCGCCTCGTTCGGCATCGCCACGTACCCACTGCACGCGATGACGAAGGACGCGCTCATCCGCCAGGCCGATGCGGCGATGTACCGAGTCAAGTCGACGACGAAGAACGCGGTGGGGGTGGCGGTGGTGGAGGATGCCACGCGGCCGGCCGGAATCCTGAGCGCCAGCGCCGGCTCAACGGAGCCCTCTCGAGGCGCGCGCCTCGAGA